>NZ_JAZDRH010000035.1:0-22647 GCF_047470865.1 Pseudomonas sp. F1_0610 | reverse complement strand
AGACAACTCGTCGTCTCAATCGAGGCTGCGTATGTTACGCTAACCTCTAAATTTGTCAAGCATTTATTTTTAAATTCTTTTTTAAAAATCCTTTAAAAATCAGCTTGTTACGTTGTCGTTGTAAGCTACCCCGTCAACGTGAGGGCGCATTATAGAGACTTCTGAAAGCTTGTAAAGTGTTTTTTTAACTATTTCACAAATTCGTTTCACTAAAGCCTAAAAAGCGAACTAAGAAATCCACTTTACCTAGTTTTCAACATAAATGACAAACTAAAAATTGTAACCAACATTGCAACAACAAAAAGCAAGGTTTCCAAATTAAGGAAAGGCAAAGTAGTTATAGCAGGGCCTGGGCAAATTCCAGCAAGCGCCCAGCCGACGCCGAAAACAGCACTACCGACAATAAGTGACTTATCTATTTTAGTTTTACTAGGCAGCTGCATATCATTATTTAGCAAGCTACGCTTTCTCTGTTTCGCTATTATAAAGAATGGCATTGCGATTATTATTGCCCCTGCCATAACGAAGGCTAAAGAAGGATCCCACAAGCCTGCGAGATCAAGAAAACCTTGTACTTTAGATGGCTGCGCCATTCCAGAAATCAGCAGCCCCATACTAAATAGGACACCACACAGCAATGCACTGATCTTTTGCATAGAGCACCTATAAAACATGTCTAAGAATGTAGGTAGTCAAAATACCTGTCAGCATAAAACTGATGACAGCCATTATTGAGCGCTTTGAAAATCGAGAAAGCCCACAAATCCCATGCCCACTAGTACAACCAGATGCTAAATAAACACCTATTCCCACCAGTACTCCTGCAACTAAACTTTGTACATAATTTGCATTAAAGATGATCTCTGGTTTTGTATAAACAGATGCCAACAGAGTAGGAGCAAGCAACATCCCCAGCAAAAAATACAATTTATCTTGCTGTTTACTTGGCATGGTGAGTGCGGCACCTAGCATTCCAGAAATGCCTGCTATCCGGCCATTAAGCAAAATAAACAATCCCGCAGAAAGACCAAGTAGCCCACCGCCAAGCAAAGACTGCCAAGGCGTAAAGTTTAACCAATCAATCATATCACCTCCTTAGTATACCTATAGGGGTATACTAAGGAGGGCAATATAAAAATCAAGTTAATCCACTAAAAAACAGTTGTCCAAACGACTAAATCCCATGCCAGCTGATTTATGTACTTTAATCTGTACAGGAATTCGCTCTTTCATTGCATCAACATGACTAATAACCCCGATCATTTTCCCACTAGCATTGAGCCCATCTAATGCATTCAGTGCAATATCTAGCGTTTGCGCATCTAAAGTGCCAAAACCTTCATCTAAAAAAAGAGAATCGATACGTGTTTTGTTGCTAACCAAATCTGAGAGCGCCAACGCTAATGCCAAGCTAACTAAGAAACTTTCTCCACCTGACAAGGTGCGTGTATCTCGTTGAGTATCCGCCTGCCAATGGTCAACCACCCAAATATCTAATTCAGATTCTAGATTACGTAACAACGAATATCGCCCATGCAGTTGTGCTAACCGTGCATTTGCCAATATTAAAAGGTGATTTAATGTCAAACCTTGGACAAAGCGCCTGTATTTTGCGCCATCCTGTGAACCTATAAGATCATTTAGTCGCTGCCACTGCTGTTTTTCCGCCAGCAACTGTTCTATTTCTTGCAGAACAAACTGTTGCTTCTCACGCTGCGCTTGATCAAAACTTAATCGTTGCTTAATTGCTCCAAACTCTTGCATCAGTTGAGCATAATCACGCTCCATGCCTGTTATTTGCTCTATTAAGACAGCCTTATCATAGTTTTGCTCTAACGATGGAAGCGCCTGCTGCTGCTCTATTGCGCTAGCTTGTTGAGCCTTGCTTGCTTCTAGCGCCACTTCCAAGCTTTTTAGCCGCAGCTCAAGCTGTTTAACCTGTTCAACAGGCAAACGGTGCAACATAAACTCCGAATGCGTATTAAAGCCTTTTGCCTTCAAACGTATTAACCATTCCCGCTCAACCTGCTCAACTTTCTTTTGCTGCTGTTCTAATGTTTTTGTCGATTCTTCAAGTGTGCCTTGCAGTTTTTGCAGCGTCTGCTGTTGCGCCAAACGTTGAATTTTAGCTTGTTGGTAAACTGCTTCAGGATATTTAAAAAGCAATACTGATGGAGTAAGCGGCGGCTCAACTTTGCTTTCTTGCAACTCTTGCTGCGCACTAATAGCAAGCTGCTGATACTCTTTTGCTTGCTGTAATTCAAGCTCAAGTTGGGTTAACTGTTTTAGGTTACTTTCATACCCAGCTATCCGTCTTTCTTGATGATCTAACCAAGCTTCAAAATCATTATCCCAGTCACAACCGTTTTCCAATACCGAGGCTTGCAAGTCCAACTGACTTTGCTTTAGTAAGCTTTCCTGTTCTTCATGCTGCCTCACTAATAGCTGCAATTCTTGTACTACACTTTGCGCTTTAAGTGCTTGCTGCTGCATACGCTGGCTAACAAGTTTTGATTCAGTACGAAAAGCCTCTAAAACTGTATTTGCCTGAGTAATTTGCTGATCTAGTCTATGTAGCTCGTGTGTTTGTTGATGATGCAAAGCAATGCAATTTAAGAGTTCTTCAAAGCTAAGTGCAGCGCACGGATGCTGTGCAAGCACCGTCTGCTGTTCTGCTATTTGCTGTGCTAGTTTTTTACTTTGCTCATCATAATTTGCGCATAACAGTTGCAAATGATCGCGTTGCGACTCAATAACAGCTAACTCTTTTTCTTGACGTGTGATATCTGAGGCCAACTGAGCCTGATCCACCTGCGCAGCAAGTAACGCTTGCTCTGCTGATGAAGCCTCAAAATCAAATGAGGCTTGCAATAAAGGATGTTCCAATGCGCCACACAAAGGACAAGGTTGGCCATCTTGTAACTGGTGACGATAACTATCCAAATCTTTAATCAAACGCTCTTGGTCAACAATTAACTGTTTATCTTTAACTCGTTCATTACAGATCGTTAATTGTTTTTGTTGCACGGCTAACGCTTGTTGCTGTTGAACATTTTTCTCAGTTAGCTGTTGTAGTCGCTGACGCTCTAGCATGACTTGTTGTTGGATAGGCTCAAGTTGCTTCTGAAAACCATGAAGTTGAGACCAATTTTTTTCCTGTTGCTGTAACTGATTCTGGTAATCAAACCATTGCTCAAGCGTTTTTCCTTGCAATAAATATGCTCGCTCAGCGTGTAATTTTTGCAATGCTTCTAAGTGCTGCTGCTCTGTTGCTTGCTGTTCCTTAAGCTGCCTATCCAATTGCTGCTGCTCAATCACTATTTTATGTTGATCTTCTTGCAGCTTTACTTTAGTACTCGCAGACTTCTGTAACCTGCTAGATAAATTTGTTATCTTATTAAACTCATTGCGCCACGCATTTAAATTTTTTACAACCTGTGGTTGATTAGCAAATCCTGCCAACGCCTGTTTTATCTGCTGAGCTTGTTTGTGAAGTTCAGCATTTTGTTGCTCTGCATGCTGCAACCACTGAGCTACAGCCCACCATGATTTCTGAGATAGCTCAGTATAAACAATATTAGCCAAAACTAAATTTTGTTGATGTTTTTCTTGGCTATCTTGAAGTTGCTTTAGATGTGTCTGTGTAAGCACTAAGCGTTGATAGTCAGGTTCTAATGCTAAAACAGGTTGATAATTTTGCAGCTGCTGGCGATCGACTATCGCAGCGTCCCAAGCATCTTGAGCCTGCAATAGTTTTTCAGTAGCTTTCTGCACATTCTGCGCACTGGCTTCATGTCGATCGGCTAAGCTTTTGACCCTCAACATATTATCTAACTGTTGTTTTAAACTATGCTGCTGTTGTTCAAAGTCATTTAACTGTGTTTGCAGGCTTGCTTGCTGTTCAGACGTTAATACCTCTAAAAGCTGTATTTCATGTTGTTTACTTTCAAAAGCTAGTCTTTTTTCTTTAGCTGTATTAAATACTTGTGCAGAAATTTGCCCATAAATCTCTGTACCTGTAAGCTGCTCAAGCAACTCAGCTCGCTCTTTGCTACTGGCATTTAGAAAAGCAGCAAAACCACCCTGCGCAAGTAACATAGACTTAGTAAAACGCGCAAAATCCAACCCTGTTAAGCGCTCAACTTCTTTCACTTTTTCGTTTAGCTTGTTCGTAATAATATCGCCATCATTTTCAACTAGCTCAGCATACGGTGGCTGTAACGCGCCATCGGATTTGTTATGCGCCCGCCGCTGACTCCAAAAAGCACGATATAATTTACCATCCACACTAAACTCAACTTCTGCAAGGCAGTCGGCGGTATGTCTTGTCATTATATCGTTCTGCCCAGCACTGACTTTATCTAGCCGAGGCGTTTGATGGTACAGCGCCAAACATAGTGCATCTAGCAACGTCGTCTTACCAGCACCGGTTGCCCCTGTAATAGCAAATAAAGCATTGCTATTAAATGGTGCTTGGCGAAAATCTATTTTCCACTCACCTTTCAATGAGTTTAAATTTTTTAAACGCAAGGACAGGATTCTCATGATACATCAACCTTTACTGCCGCAAGCGCTTGCGCATGCAAGTTTATTAATTGCTGGGTTTGACTGTCATCAAACTGTTCTTGCTGAAGACGGGCAGTAAATACTTGTTCTGGGGTTAACTCCGATAACTGCTGGGCATCTTGCACATTCCAGCTAGGGGCTGAATTACGTAAACGACGTACCTTTAAAACAAGCAATGGTAAGTTTTGCACTAATAACTCAACACGCTCCGCTAAGTCCGTATAGTAATCATCTTGTTCCACTAACACATCCAACCACGCTGTACTACCTTGAGGAATGTGCTCTGCCAGTTGCTTAAATTCTTGGGCAAGCTCTGCTAAGTTACCTTGTACGCTAAACATTGGCTGCCAAACAGGTACATCTAGCGGCGTAATTGTCGTTAATTGATTACCCGAAAAATCCAGCAACCACATATGTTTTTGTTGCTTTGACTCATCAAAACTAAGCGCAATAGGAGAGCCGCTATATCTAATTGGCGGGTCATTACGTACAACTTGCGCACGATGAATATGTCCCAAAGCAATATAATCTGCTGGAGGAAATTCATTGGCTGGAAAAGCCTCAAGATTACCCACATAAATATCCCTCACAGATTCAGTTTTACTCGCACCTAAGGTTGTTAAATGCCCTGTCATGATGATAGGTACTTGGCCTCCTACAGCTCGCTGCTTTTCTTTTGCCTTGGCGTAAAGCGCTTGATAATAATCACGAATAGCTTGTTGGAGTGTCAGTTGTTTTTCTTGTTGGGACTGACCAATCTGACTCGACAGTATGTCACGTGGCCGCAAAAAAGGTATTGCACAAATAATAGCAGCTGGTTTCTGGTGTTTTTCAATTACTAATAATTCATCGCCATTTCCTGCTTGCGTAATAACATACGTATTTAAGCGATGTAATAACGCTTTACTTTCATTTAAAACAGCTACGGAGTCGTGATTTCCAGCCAGAACAACTAACTGACAACCTACTTCATGTAAAGTGATAACCAGCTGATTATATTGCTCTCTGGCATAACTAGGTGGTGTGCTAGTGTCAAAAATATCACCGGCGATCAGCACAAGATCAATAGCATGCTCGCACACTTGCGACACTAACCACTGACATAGAGCAGCATGTTCAGCTTGACGCGTTCTACCAAAAAAATGTTGACCTAAATGCCAGTCTGAAGTGTGTAATACACGCATAAAATACTTTAACCTAAACAAATATTTGCCTTGTAGTGTAACAACTACAAACGGAAGATAAGAGGCTCTTTATTCTTAGACGCATTAAGTAGTGCAACGCAACTGTGCAACTTTTTATATTTTTTAATGCCTTAACCATACTGACCAAGGGGCACATACATGGCAAGTAAAATAACACTACTAAGCTTAATGCTAGCAATACTCACGGCTTGCTCTAATACAATGCAACTGAATTTAAGTAGCCTACCTGATCCTAGTTACACAGCGAACATCCATTTACCGGTTACTATCATTGCAGAAGGTAGTCCAGAAAGCAGACTAAAAGCCAAATACTTTTTACCTCAAATTCAGCAGCAGTTTATACACTTAGGTTATAACGACGTACGCTTAGGTACAGATAAAACAGCCGCTGAAGAAGGCTTGCTGGTTAAAGTTAAAGTTTCAACAGAAAAAGTGAGCTATCAATACACGGCAACTGAATATGGCTATAACCATGTGGAGCCTATTCAATATTGCCACTCAAGTGCCGACAATAAAATCATATGCAACACAACCTATAGGCCTGTATACGGACCTATAGGCTCAAGCCAACGCACAGCCTACACGCGCCTGTCTTCTTTTATTGTGACCGTCATTGAGGTCCTAAGCGATGAACCCGTACTACAAATAAAAGCAATCTCATATAACGATAATTGTAGCGATACCAAAGTGGAAGCTTTTTTAGCGGAACAGTTACTGCTTCATTTTGAAACACAGCAACGGATAGAGCAAAAAATTAAAGTCAAAATGGATAAAAATTATAGCTGCAAGTAATACACCTTTAAATATATTACTTTTAATATATTTAAAACCTATAACTACTAGTGCTAGTATTAATTTATTTTCTTAAAAGGACTTAATCAATGAGTTTAAATAAAGCCCAAATTAGTTTTGGGAATCAAGATTTTAGCAACTTTGAAGTCAAAGAAGTTATCGGTAAAGAAGCTATCAGTCAAACTTATCAGTACAAGGTTATTTTTAACCATTGCTCATTAAATCTCCCTCCAAATGCATTTCTTAAAAAACCTGCTTCTCTAATATTTTCAGCCTCAAGACAGCAAGAAAAGCCTGATAAAGTGTGCCCAGGTATTGTTACTGAATTCAAACGTTTAAACTCTTCTGCTGATGAGGCTGAGTACAGTGTCATTATTGAGCCTAAATTTGCTTTGCTCTCACTCCAAAAATACAGTCATCGCTTTTTTTTAAATAAAAGCGTTCCTGAGGTTATTCAACAAATACTCAGTGAGCATGGTTTCGAAGATTGGGAGTATAATTTTGACCTTAAACGCAAATACCCTCAGCGAGCACAGATCAATCAATATCAAGAAAGTGATAAAGATTTTATAGAGCGTTTATTATCAGAACTAGGCATTTTTTATAGTTTTATCTTAAATGAAAAAACACAAACAGAAATTATTACCTTTGGTGATACCCAGGCCTGCTTTGAGTTTGGTAAAAAGTTAGCCTTAAATAGCCCCTCTGGTATGAATGACAACACGGTTGCTAGCATTTGGGGCTTGTCTTACCAGCAATCTGTCAGTGAGCATTCACTCTTTGTAAAAGACTATAACTATAGGCAAGCACATGAGTTATTGAGTTCAGAAATAACAGATGTGACCAAGGGTAATAGCCATGAAACCAACTATGGCCGCGTGTATAATTATCAAGCTAGACACCTGACTGCAGGCAAGCCAATAAATGCCGCTACAGAATCAGCTAATTTTTGGGCACAATTAGATCATGAGCGTCTCTTAGCAGAGCAAACATTAATTTATGGTAAAAGCACTGATCATACATTGCGAACCGCCCAAACCTTAACCATCACTGAAAGCAAGGGCTCCAATACATTACCTGACATATTAACTAACCCCATCCTCATTACTGAGCTTATATTTACTATTAGCCGTACAGATGCATTATTAGTTAACTTTACAGCGACAGCTTACAATGAAACAATTTGCTGGCGCCCACAACTTAAACCTAGACCTATTATTAGCGGTACTCTCACTGCTCGCATTGCAAATATTCCTGATCAGTACCTTTACGCTCACCAAAATGAGCAAGGTTTATATTGGGTTCGCTTTGACGCAGATATTGACGAAAAACCAGAAGGCTATAGCAGTATGCCTGTTCGCTTAGCTAAAAGTTATGCAGGTGATACCTACGGCATTCATTTCCCACTCCTCAAAGGTACAGAGGTAGCTATAGCTTTCCATGAAGGAGACCCTGATCGTCCCTACATTGCCTATGCCTTCCATGATTCTCGTCATCCTGACCATGTTGACTCACGTAACAACACACGCAATGTTATACGTACTCCAACTAATAATAAGTTACGCATGGAGGATAAACGTAACCAAGAGCATATAAAGCTCAGCACTGAATATGGTGGAAAAACACAACTTAACCTAGGTCACTTAGTCAACCAAAGTCGCGAGAAACGCGGTGAAGGCTTCGAACTTAGAACAGATAGCTGGGGAGCTTTACGCGCAGGGAAAGGCTTGTACCTGAGCACCGACTTACAGTCGGCCGCTCTTGGCGATGTACTAAACATGCCAGAAATTGAAGCCGACCTTGATGGTGCTGTCAATCAACTTGACTACTGGCGTGATATTACCAGCCAACATCACAGTCCAAGCCCTGATGACAGCAAACTTAAACCCTTTGCAGAAAATGCTAAAAAACTTAAACAAGCAGCTATTGTGCTGCACTCACCTGTGGGCATAGGCGTATTTACTAACGAAACCTTACTGCAACGCTCCAATGGCGGTTTTTTCAACCAAAGCCAAGGCGACATGCACAGTGCTAGCCAAGCTAATATGCATCTTTCGGCAAAGCAAAAAGTCTCTATTCTCGCCCAGCAAGAAGGCATGCGCTTAGTGGCGGGTAAAGGTGTTATGGAGCTCGAATCTCACGCCGACGAAATACGCCATACAGCACTGAAAGATGTAACCATTCAATCCACCCAAGGGCATATTCAAGTTACCGCCAAAAAAGGCATTACTCTTGCCTGCGGAGGTGGCTATATCCGTATTACCCCAACAGGTGAAATTGAAATACATAGCCCCACAAAAATCAGCATTCGAGGACAGCATACCTGGGATACACCTATGGGACAGAGCTTTCCACTGCCAGACTTACCGCAATCGGTCTGTAAAGAATGTTTATTAAAAGCCCAACAAAATACAGCGGGGTTAACACTTCGTGAGTAATTTACCAGCTAAAAAATTCTTAGCCAAACCTTGGCTTGATAAATTAAAGCAGGTTTGTGAAACCTGCTACCTAGAGCATATTGACTTAATTATTGATCAAGCTGGCTTAGAAGAACCTCTCTACCCTGTTTTATCTCATATTGACCCTAATCTAGAATGGAGCTCGTTATTTAAAGGGCTTCCTGAAGAAGGGCATGAAGCGCAAGCACCCTTGCTAATCCGCTTTTCACTCGACAAGCCTGAGCAAATGCTTTGGTTAGAAAAACTGATTGAATGGCTGGCATATGAGCCCAGACTCTTAGTATTGTGTTCTCCGTTACCATTTAATATGCTGCAAGCCTTCTTAACATCTTTAGTTGAAGCAAAATGGCAAACCTATTCCGCTATTTTGCGCTTTTACGATACGCGCATTTTTCCACTTTTAATTCAAGATATACTCACAACTGAACAACAGAATTTATTTTTAAATTTAGGTTATGCTTGGAGCTGGATAGACAGAGACCAACAGCCTCAATATCAGCTAGGTATTTATCACCCAGAAGTAGAAGAACTATCTTACTCAACATTAGAATTTAATGATCAACAGGTCGATTTACTAAATTGCATAAGTGACGCCGAGCGAGTTTTAATGTTTCCACAATACATTGATAAGACCCAGTCAAATGAAGCTAACTTTTTACGTTTTTATGTATATGCAAAAAAAGCAATTGAAGAGCAATATTATGGCCCACTAGATGCCTATATAGCCAAACAGGCAAAGCCAGCAACTTAACTTATAGAACTATATCATGGAAGTTATTATAAAATCTACTTTAGTGCTGCTATTACTGAGCAACCTCAGTGGCTGTTTAGCCACCTCTGATGGTGTAAAGAGAAATGGCGAAGTATGGATTGGCGTGCCAGTTGCAGCTAGTAATGCTACAACCAATGAAGTCGGGGGTTTAACTGTTAATGGCAGTCCCGTCTCTATCTCCCTCTCTCCTACAGGCGGGATTATGATGCCTAAAGTCTGGCGGCCTGATTTTAAGGTAACCATTGAGTGGGATACCATTTATGGAAAAGATAGGCGTCGTCCTCCGATAGTAATATCCCCTTCACAATACAAAGACCTTGAAGTTTACAGAGAACGCGTAAAAGCCCGTACCTTGCATCACAGCATCAGCATTCCTGTTCCTGAATATGATTACTACCATGACTTTTGTAAGTTAACAGTGCACTTGCTCACCTGTGGTCAAGCTAAAGTAACTACCTCTTGTATTTATCCTACGGAAAAAAACTACCCTATTAGTGTTCCACAACGAAAACAAGAAGAGCCACCTGAGTGCCGCCCTACTATCCCTAAAGGAATGTAATTATGGCTAATGCATGGATTCCCCCCTTATTTCCAACAGACGGTAGGCTTGGCTTATCTGTTGACCAAATTACAGAAAACTACAACAAGCGTGAGTATGAAAAACAGCTCGCTAAAAATAGGCACTCGCACCAACACAGCCCCAACCCTGATGACCATTGCTGTAAAACCTTGCATATGAGTTTCTTTTTTGATGGAACAAATAACAACAAGCGTATTGATACCCAAGGTTCTATGGGGGCTATTATAGGCCCGCCAACACCTATTAGAACCCTATCAGGACATATGACCAATATTGCTAAACTGTTTGAAGCTTGCTATGACGATGTGTTAGATAAAAATAAAAATCAAGTAGAACCAAAACTAAGAGAGTATTTTAAAACCTATTGTCAAGGGGTAGGTTCTACCTTTGCAGAAATTGAGGAATATGAATATTCAGGTATGGGGCTAGCGTTCGCCAAAGGCGGTGGTAATCGACTTGGCTGGGCGTTAGTGTCTTTAGTAGAAAATATCTTTATCTCATTAGACTTACCTAAATTAGACCTGTACCAAAAACGTAAGTATGTTAAAGAAGTTTCTCCGCCTTTGTTATGGCCTATTACAAAGGGGACAGCACGGCGACGTGCCTTCTTTAAAAAGCTGGATACTGATTATAAGTTACGCCAACAACTAACTGATGCAAGCACAAAGCCTAAGCCACTAGCGATTAAATTATTTGTTTATGGTTTTTCACGTGGTGCGGCAGAAGCCCGTACTTTTTTGCATTGGATTGCGGAATTACTAGACTATGATACGGATGCTCCATTAGCCATACGCCAAGAACCAACGCTATTTGGTGTGCCTATTAGTATTGAGTTTGTCGGTGTAGTCGATACCGTGGCTACCGTTGGCATTGGGCATACAGCGCCCGTCTTTCAAGGGCATATGGCGTGGGCAAATGGAACACAAACACCACCTTGCGCGCGGCACTACCCTAATTTGATTAAGTCGCTCTACCATTTTGTGGCCGCCACTGAGCAGCGTAACTCCTTCCCAGTTGACAGCGTGCGTAACCCCGAACAAAACCCCTGTGAACTGTGCCAGAAAGAGCTTGAAGAAAACCCTAACCTAGCTATTGCTTTTAACAGCAAAACCTACAATAGCAATGTGTTTGAAGTGCTTTATCCTGGGGTGCATTCGGATGTTGGTGGTGGTTATTCACCGGGAGATCAAGGCAAGGCTAGATTAGGTGAAGTTGATGTATTATCCCAAATTGCTCTGCATGACCTTTATTCTCTGGCGTTTGCGCATGGAGCACCACTTACAGTAGAAAATCCCAAAACTAAACCAATAAACATTAAACCTACGCTATTTTTTGAAATGCCACAGGCTGATGTAAGTTCTCGCTTTAGGCTTGCTACTGAAACCGTCAACCGTTTTAATTTATGGCATCGTCATACGTTCACAAACCCAGCTGGCAATGCGCCTCTGGTTGCGGCACCTGCTGCTACTAATTTATATAGCCCATTGCAAGCTCCTGTCTCTATTGACCAATTAGTGCAACAACAAATGGCATGGATGACCGCGTGGCGTATTAGCCGCTATGCCAAAATGAGCCTAAAGAATGAATTATTTATTAAAGACATTAAAGACGAAGACTCAACTGATTTTGAAACACGCGCTAAAGCTACCGACAGCAACATAAAGACTGCCCGAAGCGAGAAAAAAATACACCGCGAGGCAAAAACAGAAGAACAATTTATTCCTGTTATTTCAGCCCCAGCACCCGCTGAACGTTTAATGCATGCAACCCAACTTAATGAAGCGGCTATTGAGTTTGCAGCAGATTATCATGGGACTCCTCGACCACAAAATCCTGATGCGGTGTACAGCAATTTGATTGACTACTTACTGCCTGCTGAAGTGTTTTATCTGATTAACTCAGATGATGAAAAAAAAGAACTTGAGCAAATGAAAAAGGATGCACAAGGCAGCATTGACAAGGTTGATTCAAATAGCAGAGTGATGAAGCTGTTTGCTGATTATGAAAAAGGCACAATCACAACAGATCCTGAAGTTGCAGAGCTTTGCCGATTATTTGATGACCAGATACATGACTCACGTGCGTGGTTTATGCATGATCAGTTAAAAGGCCGTGAGCCTTGGGCGGGGTATTTTCATTATCGAATGATTTATTTTGGCAGTGATGAAAATAAAAACCTTGACTTTTTATCTTATATGGGCCGTTTATTTGGCCTATTTGGATTAGTAGGTGCACTACTTTATGCAATTAAACGTGGCAAATTAAGTATTGTGGCTCAAATGTTTTCACGCATGACCGCATTGCATCAATTTATAAACCTAATACGTACCGACCCGCCCCAAAATTACTCAACCTTTCCAGATGCGATTAAAAGCTTAGCAGCTCTCTACCAACACGGTACTTCATTAACAACATTAGCTGGGAAAGTTGCTAAACAATCACGCAAAGATTTTAGTAAAAATGTGGTAAAGGATGTTGGAAAAATTCTAGGCATTCCCAAGCCAGTAATTGACGTGATAGTAGGCCGTATGCCATGAAAAACCTTATTCGTGTAGATGACCAACTCACCCCACATGGCGGAAAAGTGCTAACAGGCAAGGGCAATGCTTTTGGTAAGCCGATTGCCCGTGTCAATGATACAGCGGTGTGTAATAAACATGGGCAAACAACTATTATTGAGGGGTGCTCTCGTTTTATGATTGAAGGGCAAGCAGTGGCTTTAGATGGGCATAGTTGTGCTTGCGGTTGTAGGCTGGTTAGCTCTTTATCTAGCATGCAAATAGCGCCATGAAAACTGTCCCACGACTCTCTTATGATATTGTCATTAAGCCTATTCGTTTTAGAAAATGGTTTACGGTATTTATCAGTTCAAGTGCTTTAACGGGCTTTGCACTAAAGTTTTTTTTGGCACAAAACTATT
This sequence comes from Pseudomonas sp. F1_0610, assembly GCF_047470865.1. NCBI lineage: Bacteria > Pseudomonadati > Pseudomonadota > Gammaproteobacteria > Pseudomonadales > Pseudomonadaceae > Pseudomonas > Pseudomonas sp. F1_0610. The sequence goes on along the minus strand of NZ_JAZDRH010000035.1, from coordinate 9,353 downwards.
TTGATGGCAAACCTTGGTCTTTCTGGTTATTGGCTGTCGCTTTGCCTTTTTTAATCTGTTTAATGGCATTGTTAACCGTAATATTGGTTCAACAATTTAAACTACAACAAAAGGAATTATTGCAAGAATACGAACAGCAATGGTGGCAGTACCAACAAGCTTGTTTACCTGTTAAAGAAGCCATTATTGTAGGCTCTGCTGGTAAAGAACAAATTATTTGGAAAAACTTACTTATTAATAAACCAGAGCCTGCTGCGGCTTATTCAATAAATACAACTAGCCCAATATTACGCTGCCCATATTTAATGGATGAAATTCTCACTCGCGAAGAAATGCTCAGCAAAGGATTAGCCTTTAAATTTTTAGAAGCAGACAGTGTAAAAGATAAACAAATAGAAATATTGACTATTTTCTGGCTGGGCAACCAAACCACTTATCAGCAGTTTTTAGATATTATTGCTAGCGAAAACTTAAAGCCTACGCATAAACCTCATTTTATTAATAGTATTGATGAACTTGATCAAATTATTGATTTTTATAAAAAGCAACCTATAAAACAAGCAAACCAAATGCTGTTAGTGGCGGGCGTTAGTTTACCTGAGCCTGTAACAGGTAAAATAAGAGCAGAAACCTCCTTTGCTTGGTGTATCCAAAAAGAAGCCGATTACGCTGTTTATCGTAGTGAAATACTCAAACCTCAAGAAGAAGCCAGCACCTTAGCAACACAAGTAGTGGAATATGCTCAATTAAAAGAACCTCCTAAATTAAACATTAGCATGAGCCAACAAAGTACAGAAAAATTTAATAGCTCGGCCTTACATACTGTTGAACATAGCTTAGAAAACTATTTTGGAGATGTTAACTGCAAAGCGCAGCCCTTTATTGCGATTAGCCAAGCCTTAATACATTGCATTAACCATGCCGAAGCTGCTTGTGGTTGGAGCTGTGGAGATGTTGAAAAAGAAGCTTATGTAGCAGGTGTTATTGCAAAAAAACAGCCTGCTTAGTTTGTGTTATTTACCCCAATAAATACCCAATACAATGCCTAAGCTCAAAAATACAATCGCTAATATTACTAAACCTATTATTTTTTTGAGCATGCTATTAGAGTTATTTTTTATAAATGCTTTGGGTTGTTCTAAGGCTAAGTTAGGCTGTGTTGAGCTAAATTTATTTTGTAAACGCTGAACAATAGCTGCTATTTGTGCTAGTAATGCATCAGGCTCTTTTAACACAAGCCCTTTATGCTGAATATGTAATATGTTTTGTAAATTTTCTTGAAACTGCATGAGCTGTATTAAGTCTGCTTCTGTTTCAAAGCTTAAACTGCGGATTGTAATTCTTAATTGCTCAATAAAAAAATTCAGAATTTTTACTCTATTGCTAAATTGTTCGGGCCAAACATGGCTCCAATGTTCTGTTAAAAGCTGGCACATAATAGATAACGCAGGGTTAGCTGCTGATATATTTTCTGTACGCAAGGTTGCAATAATAAGTAGCGCTGTAGAGTCTAAATCTAAGCCGTTAACCTGCTCTAGTTCAACGCACAGTTTTTTAATTAATGGCCAATTTAAATCTGGCTGAGCAGGATGTTTTAATTTGCTAATTTCAGTATGCAGCTGAGCATAGGTTTTATTTTTTCTAGGGTCATGGCCTATTTTTAAATGAGTAGTCATTCTTTTAATACAGTAGTTTATTATCAAGATAATCTTGTTGCTTTAAATGGCAAATTAACACACGCCCTTCTGGTACAAATTGCGTTCCATAACGTACTAAACCAACATCTTTTAGTTCTGCGTCAATTGCGTATTTAAGCTCTCCTGGCATTGTTTGTTCTAATAAAATAACTTCGATACGTTTAACACGTGGCTCATATTTTAAAATTACTTCTGCCAATGCTCGTTTCAGCGAATGCACAGTGCCCGGCATGCCTTGCAAAACTTTGGTCATATCGGGTAAGCCGTAATCGGGTAGATGCGCTAATGTACCTGCTCTGCAGTTGAGGATGCGCTGCATGTTATCTAATACTGACAAAATGACTTGGTTACAGTCGTCTACTGCATCTAAATTTAAGTCGCCGCAAAAATTGCCATAAAGGGTCTCGTAAAGCGATGGTGCATGGTAAGAATCAGTCATAGGCCCTTCTATTTTGGCTGCAAAATAATTTCTTGGTTATTCAGTTCTATTTTACGTGCCTTCCAGCGGCTTAACTCTCGGCGCGGAATAACAATGCGCCATGAGTCTTTCTCAAGATCTGGATTTAAAAATAATGCGGCTATGGCAATAAATTTAACTTTTTTATCAATAGGCATATCTACAGCTAAGGCTTCACTTGGTCGCACGCGGAAATCTTTTTGAGAAACAAGGTCAGCTTTAACTGCGTGGTTATCATTTTTGGCTAAGGTGTCATAGTCTAAGTTATCAAATGCTTGACGGTCTTTAAGTTGATAAATACGCACAACTGTTGACAGTGCTGAACCTGATGCGTTGTTGTTTAAGGAATCACGGGCATTAATATCCAGATGCAGCGTTTTAGTTTGCGTCATACAGCCAGACGCTAATAAAAAGCTACAAAGTAAAAATACTTTGGAATAATTACCAGCGATAGTCGCCATGTTCATCTGCTGCTCTCCTGTTAAAATTCTCTTCCAAACGCTGATAACGCCCTAGGCTTATGGTAATAAAGTCATGTTTATTATGCCTGTTTTCACCTTGAATACGCATGACTGTAGTGCGTCCAAGTTGCCCACTAGTTTCTTGAGGTTTTACGCTTAGGGTAGCATCAGGTAAATCTTTACGGGCTAATTTAAGTTGCATGCGTATATGTAACCGAGCACCCACATAGACATGAAATAATGCAATTAAATCATTGTGTAAACGCCCACCAGGCAGCCAAGCTTGGCATTCTTCAGTATCTGATGTTGTTAAGGTTAATAACACTTGACTATTAACGTCGGTTCCATAACTTCCCATGACAGGGCAACTTGCCAAAGAAACAGGCTGTTGAGTACTCATACGTAAGGGCGCTTTAAGTGGAATACGTAGTGGATCATGGCCAGCCACTTTAGCAGTGGTATTAGGTGCTAATAATTGCACTAAATTTAAAATGCCTTCTGCGGTTCTGCTGGGTAAGCGCATCATGCCTGTTAAGGCTAAAAATCGAGAAATTGGCGTTGCAATATTCTTCGCACAACTTGGAATACCTAACCCTGTAAGGCTAAGCATATATTGTGAGGTTACATCACTACCACCGGCCCTAAATGTGGCAGGCCATGAGTACTTACGCCACACTCGGTAAAACTGGCTAATAAGGCGATGGTTAAAAATATCTAAAAATTCTGCAACCACCTCATAGCCTTCGCGGCGTTGAGTAATGTCATCAATATAGGCGGTTGGCAACGGTGACTCTACGCCATATAACCCCATAAAAGTAACGCGCAGCGTATCTGGAATATCGGCTTGATCGGAGCGCTCTAGCGTTTTTAATTCACTCGCAGGAAACCCCATTCCTGGCCACGGGCGAAACCGAATAGGATCATCTTTAATATTCCAAGAAGTGCCTAAGCTAAAGTTTTTACCATGGGCTTGTTCTAATAAATAACAAAACCGATAAAAATTAACCTGCGTTATTTTATCTTGTAAAGCGCTGATCAGTTCGGTAGGCGCTGGCAATGGTTCTCGTTCCATCTAATGCACTTTCCTTCTGGCTGTACAATCAGCGTTAATTGGTTAAATAAGTGAATATCGGTATATAAGCCAAAGAATCTATTGAGCATTTCACCAAATAAATGAATATCGCCTTCGCCTAGAAAGCCTGAGCTATCAATAGTGACTTCAACATCTAAACCGCGTAGTAAAAACCCTTTTTCAAAGCGCTGAATTTGATGATGTGTGACTGACTGAATTGCATCAATACGCCGATTATTAAGTTCATCTGCTGACCAGTTATAGAGCTCTAATGTTGCCTTTAGCACTTCTGCACTGTTCATCATATTTAAAAAACTCGTGCCTAAATGGCTTAGCACGCGCCAATGAAACCTGTCTTCAGACGGAGGATAAATAGGCAGTGTTGGCTGGCAAATATTACGTACCCGCATATTGGTTTGTAGCACTTGCTCGCATCTATTTAGCAGTGTGCTTTGTAATGCGCGGCGTGGTAACTGACCATTGGTGCCAGTAATACGTAGAGAAACAACTTCTTTCTCAATTTTTCGATCTTTTTCCCATTGATCACCGCCTAATACCAACCAAGTATCATGCAAACCTGTTACACCGCGTTTTACATGGGTATGAAAATAGCGCTCGGGAGCATCACGATGTTGCATGCCGCCTTTGTGCCTAAAACTGGTAAAAGGTACATAGGTTGCATTGCCTGTGCGTTGCGAGCCAGTGACGGCGTCAACAGAATAAATTTCGGTATGACCGTCTTGTAAGCGCCGCGGTTTAACTAAGTATTCACTTTCTAACCCTGAAATAATCATCGGGTCGGCTTCTAATGTGAATAAGTTAATGACAGGGACGCAGTGCAAACGAAAATCTTCGTTTCTGATAGGAAGGTCATCTGGCCATTGTTGGTTAAATACCACTTCAATTTCAAAATAAGTGGTAGTTTCTGGAAAAGTAATAGTTTCTAGCCCATTCAGCTCTAAAAACATAAATTTTTCGCGAAAACTAAAGTATTCCAGTAGTAATTGCCAGCCGCTAAAAGCGCCTTCGCCTTTGGGCCATAAACTATCTTGCTCTGTAAAACCAGCGGGGGTAAACCAAGCATCAAGAGGAATACGATCAGTTTGGTTAGCAATGCGTAAATAAAGTTGGTCAACTCGTTTTGTCAGCATTAAATGCAATTGGCTGCTAATGGGCGCTTCTGCTGCCAAATAAACACTTAAGTTGGTTAAATCAACTTGCTGCCAGTTAATTTGCTCACTGCATGAAAAACGCAAACGTAATAATGATCGACCATCAGGTTCAGCCGTCATCAGCGCGTTCGTAATATGGATAGGATTTAGTGCAACATTCTTAGTGGTTTGGTAATGACAAACTGTTCTTTTGTTACCAATAGGTTGTGAATAAACTTCAAGCCCTGCTTCTACTTTTTCGCTGAGCTTCATGGCGTTAATATCAACCAATAACTCAACCACAGACAATGAAGGAATAGTTCTAAGGTAATGTGGCCACAGTTGGCTTACTAAAACATCAGTAAATTCTGGTAAGTCATCATCAATTTTTTGTCGCAACCGCCCCATTAAAAAAGCAAAGCCTTCAAATAAACGCTCAACATAAGGATCAGGCGTTCCTGCTTTATCAAGGTTTAGCATTGCAGCGCGATCTGGATGTGTTGCGGCAAACTCTTTTGCTGCTTCTCTTAAATAACGCATCTCTGTATCAAAATAACGCAGGATAAAATCGTCCATGTTCACCTAATTTTTTTGATTAACTACACAAGATCATCGCTCGAACAGGGTCAATTGTAATTAAGCCTGCTAACGTTTTTTCCATTTCTTGCTGTAAATGCTCTTTCTCAGTTTCGCTACGAGGGCTTTTCATTCGTAGCAACTTTAACCGACGTGCTTTAACCTCAAATAATAACTTAGGTTCCCAATCACTCAATGATAAAAGCGCTGCATGCTGATCTAACTCATTAACCAGATGCAATGCCATTTCATTACGACCAAATTGATCGGCAACGCGTGCCATTAAAAAGCGAATTAACCATTGGTTACGCATAGAATGATTATTAGGATTGTCCTGTAACCATGCCATCGCAGCTTCTGGGCTTTCAGCATCAGCTAACGCCAGCGCCTCAGTTTCTAACGCAAAAATCGTATCTTGCGTATTATCTGTACCACTCACTACAGGCTCATGGCCCCAATCAAATTCGCTATCAATCACATGCTGATTAATCCAATTCAAAGTTGTTTCATCAGCAAAGGGCGTGCCATCACTAAAGAGTAACGACTCAAGCCCAGGAAGGCGTGTTAAAAGCCCTTTTAAATCTTGTTTGATAATGTCTGCCCATGAATCATAAGGATTGCCTGCTTTGCTTAGCGCTTGATAAATGTACCACTGTAAATCTAACCAAAAATGGCAAGCTCCCCGTGAGAACATGTTGTCGGCTTGCTCTAAAAGCTCTAACCAGCTTTGCTGTAAATATAAACGTTTTAACAAGGCACGTTGATCAGGCTTGGGCGAGTCAATTTGGGTATAGCCTGTGGTTGTTATTTTAGGCAATTGATGCAGGGTATCATGCCTTACACTTTTCATTAAGTGATGTGCCGCCAGCCAGCCATTGGGTTGGTCACGTAGATATTTTGCAACTAAACGAACTTGATCTAACAACTCTCGCCCTGAGGCAATTTCTTTAATAACGGCTGGCGTATGTTTGATATCAGCCGTGGAACTTACCTCTGCAACAAAGTTTTGCGGTACTACTGCATGAGCACCACCTGACTTTTCTAAACGTAACTCTAGGGCCGCATATAATGCCGATAAATTAGGTTGCTCGGCTGTTTCCCATAACTGCGTAATTTGCTCTAACTGTAATAACGCTGCAACGATGCGTTGCAAGTTCTTAACAATAACTTCAGGATGCAGTGATAATGAGTCCAAAACGCGTGCGCTAGCCAGCCAATCTAATGCCGCTTTGCGGCTACGCTCACGTTGTGGATGCAACGCGTTTTCAAAGCGCTGCAACATGATGACTAATAACTCAAGTCCTTGCGCAAAACCAACTTCACCTTCACGCTGCAAGCAAGCCCAAGTGTAATAAGTAACCACTCGTATATCTTTAGTGTTTTTTGTTAAAACAGTTTTGGCTAAGTTACAGATAAGCTCAGTATCTGCACCAGAAATTAAATTGACTTCTTCACGGATAGTTTGAAAGTCATCTAAATAACTGGGTTCTTCCCCTGTAGGCTGCAACTCATTAATAGGTTTCAGCCAGTCTTCGAGTGCTTGCGCATCAATAACGGTTGTTTGCTGCTCTAAATTGAGAGCCGTCACTAATGATTGTAAGGCAGACATGCTAGCGCCCCTTTCTATTTACGGCAGGCTCAGACAAAAATATTTGAGCTGGCAGCCTAAAGTTTCTGAGTTTGAGCAAAGCAATAGGGCCTTCGCCAATTTCTGTGCGCAATACATAATTAAGACTTTGTTGATCTGGTGTTTGCCAGCGCACATTAAAACTGCTGCTTAAACCGGGGTAAGGTTCAATATCTGCTTGGTCTAATAAGCGTATTAAGCCCCATGTGCTTGGCAAATCGTTATATTGCTGCAAACCTGAATTTGTACTTACCCAACTCAAATTTGCACCGGGTGCTTCTGTATCCGCGGGCCAAATAAAACGATGCCATGTTGGTTTTTGGTTGGCATAGGTTAGCTTACGATTATCAACCACTAAGTTTGTTTCCATAATTCCGGGCGATGTGCCTGGGCGCATTTCAAAGGAAATATTGGCATTACCATTAGGGAATACCACATCCGATAAATAACTCAGGGTATTAATTGCCTCTAAGAACTCAGGGTTAAATGCTAGACCCTGAGAATTAATGCTATCAGGTACCCAGCGGCGCCCTTCTTTGCGTAAGACACCATTGAGCTCAGTTTGCAAGAAACGGCTAATACGCCCAGATTCGCCATTGAGATACTGTGCTAACAAGGGAATGGATACTTCGCTGCTTACATCTTGGAATGGATAGCGCCCTGCAAAAGTGCTATTCCAGTCATCAACAATTGATGCTTTCCATTGGTTATTTAAGCTATTAGCGGCGGGTTGTAGCACCTTCTGCCATGACTGTTCAAAGGGTTGCACAAACACCGTTTGTCCAAACCCACCCCATTCTTGCCCCAAACTAGCCGCAACTAAACTGCCATAATCACGCGTATCTGTCAGATCAATTGAACGGCCTTGGAACACCGTTTGCGCTAAAGCGCGTGTCATGGCTTGTGGATCCGCCCCACTGCTAGCTTGCTGCAAACGCAAACGTACTTGGGTTAAACGTGTTAAAAATGTTTGCAAGCTCAAGTTAGAATTATTGGCATCTCCAGCTTGGGCATCCATTAATCCAATAACAGGACGGAATGTTGCATCCATTGGGCCAATATCTTCAATACCTTGATTAATCAAAGGTTTTGTACTGTTTCGTGTAAATAAATCTTTGGTAGAATCAACCAAAGAATCAGCTAGTGCTTTTTCTTTAACGCCAGTACGCGCCTGCGTATTAATAGTGTTCATTAATGCGATTAACGGTGACTGACGCACATCTGCCATTAATGTTAATTGGTCAATAGAATCCGTTAAGGAAGACGCCTGTTGTAGCTGTAAGCTATTTAAAAAGTTCAGCCAACTACGTGAGAAATCTGCAAAGTAACGTTGGGTCAATTTTTCTTTAAGTGCTTCTGGAGTTTCTTGCCCTATTGAAATATCAGGCTTATCCATCAACACCCAATCCATTTCCTCTTTGCGATCTTTGACTAATTTTTCAATCGCAGGCTGAACACTTTGCTCCCATGCCTGACGAGTATAAATGCCAGGCACATACTCATTGGTATAAAACAACGCAGAGGCATCTGTCCCTGCGGTCATATCATGCAAATATAAGTCACGGTATTGATGCGCTGCTTGCGCCAAGACTTTTTGATACAACGTAGTATCACTATTGCGCACGCCAATTTGACGAATTAATAAATTACGAATTTGCGCAATTAAATCTTCGTCAGCAGGTAAATACCAACTTGGGTTACGCGGTAAATTTTGTGCATAAAAATTAACTAATTTAGGCCCTAAGCCTTGCCATAATTCATCACTTATTTCTTCACGCTGCGCCCAATCTTTCATTAATTCACTAGTCAACCATTTATTTTCAATTTTACCTTCACGGCTGAGCATTAAATACAGTTTTAACTGGTTATAAGCCGCAGTTAATAACTGTTCTTTTTGGGGATCATTTGATGGCATATCCAGCACGCGCTGCAATTCATCTTCTAAATGAGCCAGCGCAGGATTACGCAATAAAGTTAACGCTTCACGCTCATAATAAGGCCACATAGCAGCTAATAACTTAGCGTTTTTATTCAAACCAAACCGCGTATACCAGGGTGCGCCATTATCAACCCTATACTGCAACTGCTCCAAAATACTTTGCACATTGGCCTGAGACTGCAACCGCACTGGCAAAGGCTCAGCTATGCTAGCGGCTTGTTGCATTTGGGTTTGGGCGTTGGTTATATTTTTGTAATTAAGAAGGTATGGGTTAATTATAAAAAATAAAAATAAAAATAAAAATAAAAATAAAAATAAAAATAAAAATAAAGACAGAACACTAATCAATAATAAAATTGATGCTTTGCTAGCT
>NZ_JAZDRH010000034.1:0-27082 GCF_047470865.1 Pseudomonas sp. F1_0610 | reverse complement strand
TTATTAAACATTGGTCTATATGCAGGGAAAAAAATAGATAAAGTCAAAAAAGCTTCTAGCATCAGAAATACATAGCTAATAAGAAAAGATCTAGGCTATTAACTTGGCGTAATTGACAATAGGGAAATAACAATGAAAAAACTCTATAAAACCAAACTAACCTTAGCAATTTTAACCTCCATCTTAAGCGCTGAAGCTGCTTTTGCTGGTGCTTTCGGAGTGCCTACAGCAGGTACTGCTGGTTGGGGTAGGGCATTTGCTGGGGGATCAATTTATGACAATGATCCTAGTTCGGCCTTTAATAATCCAGCTGCTATGGCTTTTGTTGATGGGCCAGTTAGTCAGATGAATGTGCAATTTGCACGTGTCAACATGCGCTTTAAAGGCGATGCCACAACAGCTAGTGGTATGAGCACGCAAGACATAGCAATAAATGATACGTTGCCATTTAAGAAAGCAAATAACGGGGGGCAAGGTGGTTTTAGTGAGGTTTTTCCCACGTACTTTTTAGTACTTCCAATAAATGAACAGTGGGCGGTTGGTTTTAGCCAAGTAGTGCCTATGGGCATGCGTAGTACCTGGGATAGATATGGTGTTGGACGTGATTTTGCAGTAGATACAAGGGTTGAAACTATTGCCTTAAATGGTTCTGTGTCCTATAAGTTTAATGACAGTCTAGCGCTAGGTGGAGGAGTGACAGTACAAAGGACGCGAGGAACAGTCACTCAGAATGTGGATATTTACCATGCAGCCTATGAACGCTTAAAAGATATTCTCCCTGTCCCTATAATGCCCTCAACAGGCGATGCTTTGATTCGAGTAAAGGTGAACAATACAGCACCAAGTTGGTTTGCAGGTATCGTATGGAAGCCAACAGAGCGGGATACCATTGGCTTTAATTATCATGCGACAGTTAAGAATAAATTAGAAGGTAAGTACAACTTCCACTTTGGTGAGGGAGATGAATCTATTACCGCTATAGAAATCGCAGATCAGTTATTTCCAGGGCTAAAACTCTACCCAGGCGGTGCAAAAATTAAATCGCGGCTCAATACACCTGCCACAGCCTCGATTGATTGGGTGCATCAATGGAATGAGCGGTTAACAACGGGAACTAGCGTGCTTTGGACGCAATGGTCTGAATTTAAAAGTCTACCTTTAATAGATAAAGCATCAGGGTCTATGATTGTAGAGATCCCCTATAAGTATCGCGATACTCTAATGTTCTCGGTAGGGGCTGATTATAAATTAACGGATGAGTGGATTGTGCGTGGCGGCTTAGCCTATGACCAAACACCGACACGCAGTACAACCCGTGATTTACGTATCCCTGATAATGACCGTACATTTGTTTCTTTAGGAGCAGGCTACGCGCCTAAGTCACTACCTAACTTTACATTTGATGTGGCTTATTCACGCCAATTTGTAAAGCGTGCGCGGCTTAAGAGTACTAATGTTGAGTTGCTAGGTGGTGCAAAAATGGATGGCAAAGTAAAGGCCAGTGGTGATGTTTTTAGTCTAGCAGCTACTTATCGATTTTAATAAATAATCTATTAATTAAAAATTGTTATTTTTAAAATTTATACTATAAGTATAAGAGGACAGGTTAGTTACCTGTCCTCGTTATAAAAATAATAGGTGAATTATGAAAAAAATAAATACAATTATCACAGCTTTTGCTGTCTCTTTAGTATCTATGTATAGCCATGCTTTAACAGTAGATAATAATGGAAATATTAGCCCCGCTGGCGCCTCTTTTACTGCTAATGGAACAATTATAGTACAAACACCAGCCTTGTCTGGAAATGTATCCTGTAATGTGTCATTTACAGGAAAAGTAAGTGCTGATGGAAAGTCAGCAAATATAAATACTGTAACTACCTCAGGTGGCTTTTTACTCTGTTCTCAACCAAGCTTTACAGGCCTACCTTGGATACTGAATCCTTCCTCAGGAACAAGTGCTGTTATTACAAATGTTGGTTTTACTATACCTAAGGTTATATTTGTTAGTAAGGGAGCAACATGTGGCACTAGTACAGTAGCTGTATCGGCAGCACAAGAGGGGAATGCTATTAGATTAAAAGCAAATAATAGCAACTTGGCTGGCAATTGTAAGATTGTTAGCTTAGACGTAGTGGCGCAGTAGAGCTATTTAATTAGTTGTGAATTTATAATAGTAACTGAGGTGTCTTTAAACCCCAATCTAGCATGCTGGTTTGGGGTTTTATTTGTATGGTTGTAATTTTATGGAAATAATAAAAATAAATAGTCTTAATTATAATTATGCAACAGATGGAGGGTGCTTTAATGTTATTAATAACTTGGATTTCAGCCTTTGTAAGGGAGAAACCTGTGCTATTGTAGGAGCTTCTGGATCAGGAAAAAGTACTTTTCTAAATATTTTAGGACTGTTAGAGAATCCAGCGGAGGGGAATTTTTTTTTAGAAGGAAAAAATGTACTAGCGCTCAATGATGAATCTCGAGCCATGATGAGAAACCAGTTAATAGGTTTTGTTTTTCAAAGATTTAATTTGTTATCAAATCTAACAGCTATTGATAATGTTGCGCTACCTTTATTATACCGTGGTATGTCACGGACTCAGGCGAGGTTATTGGCTAAAGAATGCCTAGCTAAAGTAGGTTTAGAGGACCGTGTACAGCATAAACCTTCTGCGTTATCAGGTGGTCAGTGCCAACGTGTAGCTATAGCAAGAGCTTTGGTTACAGAACCAAAAATTATCTTAGCCGATGAACCTACGGGAAGTTTAGATACAGCTACATCTGAAGAAATCATAAATTTAATAGTAGAAATAAATAAAAAATACGGTGTAACTATAATATTGATTACCCATGACATGCAGTTAGCTAAACGTATGGAGCGTTCTTTTACCATGCTCTTTGGAAGGCTTGAAGAAAGCACTAAGGAGTTATCATATGTATAACTATGGAATGAGTTTTTATAATAAATTAATCGAGCCATTTTTAAATTTATTAATACTGGGTAGAAAGGCATTACTTGCGCTATTAGGAATTGTGGTTGGCTGTTCATCTGTTGTAGCTTTATTAAATATAGGAAATAACGCAACAGAAGAGGTTGTTAAGGTTTTTTCAGAGTATGGAGCTAATTTATTTTTAATAAATATAGTTGGAGGAGGTAATGCTTTAGATAACTATGAAAAGGGAGTAGAACTGGTTGTAAATTTAAAAAAAGAAAATGTTATTCAGTCAGCTTCTTTAGTGAGCACTTCGTCCATAGAGGTTGACTCAGGTATTCATATTCCATTAGTGGGCGTTGAAGAGGATATTTTTTCTACGTTAACTATAAGTGCTGATAAAGGTAGAGTTTTACAGGCTTATGATAAATCTAGTTTTTTTGTTGTTGTAGGCTATGCATTAAGTGATAAGTATAATTTTACCTTAGGTAGTAAAGTTAAATTTGGAGGTTATTACTTTGATGTATTAGGTGTGCTGCCTTTACAAATGGATAATCATTTTTTACCATTTGATATTAATAATAGTGCTTTTGTATTTATTAAAAATTTAAAAACTATAAATGGAAGTGTGGTTTTTACTAATATTATAGGATCTGTAAAAAAAAATAACTATAGCTATGAGCAAAAAATAGAATCTATAGTAAAAGAGAAATTTAATGAACAAGAGGCAGGTTTGGTTTTTCCTAGCCAGCTTCTAGAAAATATGAATGCTCAAACAAAATTACTTACTTATTTATTAGCAGGAATTGGCGCTATAGCATTATTAGTAGGTGGAGTTGGGGTAATGAATGTCATGCTCATGAGTGTAAGTCAACGGAAAAAAGAGATTGGCATAAGGCGAGCAGTGGGCGCTAGATCAAAAGATATTATAGTACTTTTTTTATCAGAAGCTGTTGTCCTTTCCGTTATAGGCTCGCTATTAGGATGTTTACTAGGAATTATATTGGCCTATGTGTTTGCATACTATGTTGGATGGGTATTTGTTATTGCATGGTTTGCTCTTCCTATCCCTGTAATAACATCTTTAGTCTTGGGGATTTTATTTGGTATTAGCCCTGCTTTAAGTGCTGCTAAATTGCAGCCTATAGAGGCGCTGAAAGATGAATAAATTACTGTTTGTTATCGTTTTTTATTCGTGCAGTTTGTGGGCTGGTACTATTTCTGAGTTAAATAGCTTCAATCAATATAAAAAAACACAGGAAATTGAGTTATCTTTAGAAGATGCTATTGCTCTTGCGTTAAGAAATAACAGGTCGATAAAGAGTGCTTATTTAGATAGGGTAGCACAGAAATTTGATTTAAGCGTTGAACAGGATAGATTTAATCCTAAAATAAATATTATTACTAATGTGTATTCAAAAAATAATAATAATGATAAATCAAGTAGTTTGGGGTTTTCTCCAAATGCTAGCCTTTTATCAGCCTATGGAACTCGATTTAGTTTGTCTTGGAGTATGTTTTCAGAGCATGCTAAGAACAATAAAAGATCACGTAACGATGGGGCGAATTTTTATATTATACAACCGTTACTAAAAGGCGGTGGACGTAAAATAGCAACCTCTCCTTTGGTGATGGCGCAGCTTGCAGAACAAGGAAATAAATTAAATTTAAAAAATAATGTTGCTCAAACTATAACAAATGTTATTTATAGTTTTCGTGAGCTGGTTAGAGCGCAGGAACAAGTAATAATATCTAAGTCAGCGTTAGAGCGTGCTGAAAAACTAATTAAAACAAATAGAGAGCTAATCAATGCAGGTCGTATGGCTGAATATGAAATTATCCAAACTGAGGCAGAAGTAGTTAATCAAGAACTGGCCCTGGAAAACGCTATTAATCAGCTAGATAATAATAGAATGGAGTTGCTTAGATTGCTAGCGCTGGATCAGGAAACATTAATTATAGCTAAAGAAACTATTAAAATTGAAAAAGTTAGCATTGATTATGCACAGGCTATAACTAAGGCCAAGCTTATGCAGCCTAGATATTTAATAGAGTTAATCATTAAAGAGCAGATAGATTTAGAACTGGCTGTTGCAAAAAATAATAAGCTTTGGGATCTTTCTATTGAAGCAGGAGCTGGGCAAAGTAAACAGTGGCAGCAACTAAACTCTAACCCTACAAGCAAGGGTTGGGATAATTATATAGGTATCAGGCTTGAAATACCCATTGGAGACTTATCACGTAAGCAAGGGGAAGTGCGTGCCCTAGTAAATATTGATAAGCATAAATTACAAATGGAAGAAACTATACAGGTTATGGAAAAAGATATTGCTAACGCAGTACGCAATATTAATACACGATGGCGGCAGTATCAAATTGCTTTAAAGGCTTTAGCACTAAGCCATAAAAAATTAGAATTTGAACAAGAAAAACTAAAAGTAGGACGTTCAAGTAACTTTCAGGTTCTTTCATTTGAAGCAGATTTGCGCAATGCTGAAGTGGCTTTATTAGAAACGCGTATTGCCTATTTAAATGCGCAGGCTGATCTTGACTACATTGTTGGAACCACACTGGAAAGCTGGGATATTGCGCTATATGACTAAATTTAAAAAGTATTCTATTGGTGTTTTTCTGGTATTGCTTATATTGCCAATAATTATCTTTGTTAGGGATGAAGACACTATACAGATAGATGAAAAATGGTTGTATATAGAGCAAAAGCCAGTAAGTCAAAGTATTAAACTGGTCGGAAAAATAGAGCCTGTTCACCGTTTTTCCATGGTTAGTCCTTTTGAAGGATTTATCAAAAAAATTTCAGTGATTGATGGGCAGCTGGTAGAGAAAAATCAAATTTTAGCTGTTATTGATGATTCCTTATTAAAAGTTAAAATTCAACATGCTTTAGCTGAATATATAAAAGCACAAAAAGAGTTTGATGATATAGCCAATTGGGCAAGTAGCATGGATATGGCTAGAGCTAAGCGTGCATTAAAAACATCAGAATTAAATGCACTAGATACACGTAATAAATTAAAGGATAGTCAAGATCTATTTAATCGAGGAATTATTCCTAGGCAAGAGTTAGACTCATTAAAACAGCAATTAGCACTGCAGTTACTGGACTTGAAATCTGCGCAAGATGAAGTCATAGCTACTCAGCAGCGTGCTAACCCGCAGCAGATAAAAATACTTAAAATAGCTTTAGATGATGCACAGCTTAAATATGAAAGCTTAGTTGCTCTAGAAGCGAATAGCACTATTCGTGCGCCGTTTTCTGGAATAGTATTTTTTGCAAAAAATACCACAAATACAAGCGAACCACAGATATTTCAAGAAGGTTCTAAAGTTACTGAAAGTCAGCCTTTATTTAGTGTATCTAATTTGGATAGATTGCAAGTAAAGTCGATTATTGATGAGTCTTATCTTTTGCAGATAGCAGAGGGGATGCAGGTTAATGTGACACCCCAATCATCAGCTGGTTTAAAGCTTAAAGGAGTTTTACAGCGTATATCAGGGCAGGGGCTGAGTCTTACTGCCAATCTGAGTACAGGGTATGATTTTTGGGTAGCATTACCAGTGTTAACGGATAAAGAAAAGCAGAGTCTACGTTTGGGTATGAGTGCTATTGTTGAAATTAAGCTTTATGAAACAGATAAGGCTTATATTGTTCCTGTTAAGGCTATTCAGATGGAGGGGGATAAGTATTTTGTTTGGTATAAACAAGAATTAGAGGCTGTGCCTGAAAAAATGAATATAGAAATTGAGCGTAGTGTTTTAGATGGGGCTTTAACTCACCTACCAGGGCCTGGCTTTGTTAAGCTAAGCCAGTAGAAATGCCCTGCTAAGTATAAGTAGCAGGGCACTTGCCTTTAAGCTAATTTTTTATAACGTACACGATGAGGCTGTGCAGCGGCTTCACCTAAGCGCTTTTTGCGATCTTCTTCATATTCGCTGTAGTTGCCTTCAAAGAAAAGAACGCTGCCATCATCTTCATAAGACAGAATATGTGTGGCGATACGGTCTAAGAACCAACGATCATGCGAGATCACCACGGCTGAACCTGGGAAATCTAATAAGGCTTCTTCTAAGGCGCGTAGTGTTTCTACGTCAAGATCGTTTGAGGGTTCGTCGAGTAAGAGGACATTGCCGCCTTGTTTTAAGGTGAGCGCTAAATGTAGACGACCACGTTCACCGCCGGATAAATCTTTAACAAATTTTTGTTGGTCAGCACCT
This sequence comes from Pseudomonas sp. F1_0610, assembly GCF_047470865.1. Taxonomy (NCBI): domain Bacteria; kingdom Pseudomonadati; phylum Pseudomonadota; class Gammaproteobacteria; order Pseudomonadales; family Pseudomonadaceae; genus Pseudomonas; species Pseudomonas sp. F1_0610. Next base: position 19,916 of record NZ_JAZDRH010000034.1, on the reverse strand, counting down.
TTGAAGTTAAAACGACCTACATAACCACGTGATGGTACTTCGTAGTTCCCAACTTTAATCATGTCTGAGCCGTCAGAAATTTGTTCCCAAACGGTTTTATTTCCAGATAGATGATCACGGTGCTGGTCAACGCTGGCAATTTGTACGGTATCGCCTAGGATAATTTCGCCTGCATCGGGCTGTTGCTCGCCAGTAATCATACGAAAGAGTGTTGATTTACCTGCGCCGTTGCCACCAATCACACCCACAATAGCGCCTTTAGGAATAGCAAAAGATAGATTATCAATTAAGACACGATCGCCAAAACCTTTGCGCACACCATGGAACTCAATAACCTTGTCGCCTAAACGGGGGCCTGCAGGAATATAGATTTCGTTAGTTTCGCTGCGTTTTTGGAATTCTTGTGATTGCATTTCTTCAAAGCGAGCAAGACGCGCTTTAGATTTAGATTGGCGAGCTTTGGCACCTTTGCGTACCCATTCAAGCTCAGACTTCATGGCCTTGCTATGAGCAGCTTCTTGTTTAGCTTCTTGTTCTAAGCGTGATGCTTTGGCTTCTAACCATTGAGAGTAGTTACCTTCAAATGGAATGCCTTGCCCGCGGTCAAGCTCAAGAATCCAGCCGGCTACATTGTCTAAGAAATAGCGGTCGTGGGTAATAGCCACTACAGTACCAGGGAAATCATGTAAGAAGCGCTCTAGCCAAGCGACTGAGTCAGCATCTAAGTGGTTCGTTGGCTCATCGAGCAATAACATATCTGGGCCAGAAAGCAGTAAACGGCATAAAGCAACACGGCGTTTTTCTCCGCCTGATAGATGCTCAATTTTAGCCTCCCATTCAGGCAGGCGCAGAGCATCCGCTGCAACTTCTAGTTGACGCTCAAGATTATGGCCGTCAGCTGATTGCAAAATAGCTTCAAGTTTGGCTTGTTCTGTTGCTAATGCATCAAAGTCAGCATCAGGTTCTGCATAAGCGGCATAGACCTCATCAAGACGCTGTTGTGCATTTTTAATTTCGCTAACAGCTTCTTCAACAATTTCACGTACTGTTTTGTTAGGGTCAAGTTGTGGTTCTTGTGGTAAGTAGCCCACTTTAATACCAGGCATTGGGCGAGCTTCGCCATCAAATTCTTTATCTACGCCTGCCATAATACGTAACAGCGTTGATTTACCAGCACCGTTTAAACCGAGTACGCCAATTTTGGCGCCAGGAAAAAACGACAATGAGATATCTTTTAGAATTTCGCGCTTAGGTGGCACAACCTTGCTCAGGCGGTGCATTGTAAAAACATATTGAGACATGAAGTACCTAATATTAGAGTAAAAAGAGCCAGTGCTCAAATTGGCGCCAACCTACTTTAAACGGCAAAAGTAAGCAATGATGAGTGAGATTATAACCAGCTTTAATTAACTTGCTAATGCTTAAACCATTTTATCTAAACTGAGACTGGTTCATCTTTTCAATCAGGTTTCGGTGGTATAAAGCATGCTTGTCTGAAGCGCGAAATAGAGAGCAAGTTTATGATGAGGAAAAAAGCAATTGCGTTATTGGTGTTGCTCAGTATTTGTAATCTTTCTCTTGCGAGTGAAAAAGAGCTCTCTACCACTGAAACAAATAACGAAAATAAAACAGTGGATTGGTACCTAGAACATCCTAATGACTTGGCTGCTAAAATTTTGGATTGCAGTACGCCAGAAGCAATTGATGGCGACTGTGATCTAGCGTTAGAAGCCATGTTAGTCAGTATGAAGTAGCTATTTGCTTCTAAGTGAATAAGCCTTATGACGATTGTGATCGTCTTTCATGTGCCAATCCAGATTTTCTAGGGTAGAATAACCCGCTTCCTAATCTTGCCCAGTAATTCTAGGGGATCGCCATGTTCAGCCGTGATTTGACTATCGCTCGTTTTGACGCAGAACTTTATGACGCTATGCAAAAAGAAGCACAGCGCCAAGAAGATCATATTGAGCTTATTGCCTCAGAAAACTACACCAGCCCTGCGGTAATGGAAGCACAAGGTTCTGTGCTCACCAACAAATACGCTGAAGGCTATCCTGGAAAACGTTATTACGGTGGTTGCGAGTTTGTTGACACTGTTGAACAGCTAGCCATTGATCGCGCTAAAGAATTATTTGGTGCGGACTATGCCAACGTCCAGCCACATGCCGGTTCACAGGCTAACGCAGCCGTGTACTTAGCTTTAGTTGAGGCCGGCGATACTATTTTAGGTATGAGTCTGGCACATGGCGGACACTTGACCCACGGTGCTTCTGTTAGCTCATCAGGTAAGCTTTATAATGCTGTTCAATACGGTATTACGGCTGAAGGCCTAATTGACTACGAAGAAGTTGAGCGCTTAGCGCTAGAACATAAGCCAAAAATGATTGTTGCAGGCTTCTCTGCTTATTCTCAAGTGTTAGATTTTCCACGTTTCCGTGAAATTGCTGACAAGGTAGGGGCTTATTTATTCGTAGATATGGCGCACGTAGCAGGTTTAGTAGCGGCCGGTGTTTATCCTAACCCTGTGCCTTATGCTGATGTTGTTACTACTACAACCCACAAAACATTACGTGGCCCACGTGGTGGTTTGATTCTGGCAAAAGCGAATCCAGATATTGAGAAAAAACTAAACTCAGCCGTGTTCCCTGGTTCTCAAGGTGGTCCTTTAGAGCATGTGATTGCCGGTAAAGCCATCTGCTTTAAAGAAGCACTGCAACCTGAGTTTAAAACCTACCAGCAGCAAGTTGTGAAAAATGCACAAGCTATGGCTCAAGTATTTATTGAGCGTGGCTTTGATGTGGTTTCTGGTGGCACACAAAACCATCTATTCTTGCTTTCGCTGATTAAGCAAGATATTACAGGTAAAGATGCTGATGCTGCGTTAGGCCGTGCTTTTATTACAGTTAATAAAAACTCTGTGCCTAATGATCCACGCTCACCATTTGTCACTTCTGGTTTACGTATTGGTACCCCAGCGGTAACAACCCGCGGTTTCAAAGAAGCCGAATGTCGTGATTTAGCTGGCTGGATTTGCGATATCTTAGCTGACTTAAATAATGAAGCAGTTATTGATGCTGTGCGTGCAAAGGTACAAGCTGTTTGTGCGAAATTCCCAGTCTATGCTAAATAAGCAAGCTGTTACCTAACGAGCTGTTTCATAAAAACCCAAGCCTAGTGCTTGGGTTTTTTATTAAATAAAATAAAACTAACCAGTCATTAAAAAAACATACTTTGCAACAATAGAGGTGTTTTAGGTTTATTCTGATATTCAGGTATTTGACAGCCCATCTTTTGTTTTTATTGCAGGATTAATAATTTTATTAATATTTTATTGCTGTTTTTTATAGTATTTTAATATGCTTATAATTTTGTAAAAAATTAAATATCTTGTTACCTCTGCTTTTCTGTTGATGGGTTAACTAGTGAAAAAATGCTAACTACACTGATCACAGACCTTAATAGACAATAAAGAGAAACCTTATGCAAAAGCTAATTATGAAACAGAAGCAAGGTTCGGAGCAGCAGGTGTTTGTTGAAGAAATGCGGCATTTTGATGATGTTTATCGTGTTGTTGATGAATTTGGTAACCCTTCTATTAGTACCGTTGAAGTTGAGCTGGTTGAGTATGGTAATCATGTAGTTAATAGCTTGTTATATACAGATTGCTATTGGTTGCGTGAGGGTAGAGTCATCCCTGTAATGATGCTGGCAGATGAAGAAAGTCTCAGTGAAGTAGTGGTTTTAGAGTCTTTGTAATGGGGTTTTCATTTTTCCTTTAGACTAATAAACTACGCCTCGTAAATTCTCATAAAAACGAGTATTAGGTATTGCTATGCATAAACTGACAGTTAGGTTTAATGATCAGGAAGATTTTGACTTTCTAGTGCTTGAACTAGAAGAAAACGACAATATCTTTAAGATCATTGACGAAACTGGGCACCCAACACCTTACACTGTGAAAGCTAATATTGTTACAGCCACAGGTGAGAGCATCGAAGAGTTAATTCACTTTGACTGTTTACGGATTAACCCAGATAAATCTGTTTCTGCCATTGTCATGACAGATGATAAAGACGAACAACTGCTAGGTACGCTAAGCGCATTAGTAGAAACTACTCCTAAAGAGGCAGTAGCTGAGTAATTAAGGGATTAAGTAAAGCCGAGCTTTGATTATGACTAGCTCGGCTTTTTTATGGGTACTTAAATTAATTTAAGCGATTGGCATCTAGTAGAGTAAATTGTCGCCCTTCACGCCATCCTGCCGTTTCAATACAGATAACATTACTTAGTTGAACAGGTTGCTCCACCACAGTATGGCCAATAATAATGCGATGAATGCCAGAAATAGGTTGGTCAATAGCATTTCTCACGCGTGAGCGTGACCATTGACAGGCTTGGATCAGTGTTTGGTTAGGGCTTGGTGGTAGTACTTCTTGTTTTAAGTCTTGCCAGTTATTAATAGGGCAGTCAGCATGCACTATACCAATAGCGCCTTGATCTGTTTCTAACTCAATAAGCAGTGGCAGCTTAGCAAGCCGGTTGACTATCATGGAGCGCTTTTCTGGTGGTTCGCGATAAAACCATTCTCCACCGTGGGTTTGATGGTGCTTGCGGGCTTGTCCAGCATAGAGAAAAGAGTCAATTACAAGTTGCTCATGATTGCCACGCACAGCAAAAAACCAAGGCTTTTTTAACCACTTTGTTACTTTATGGCTTTCTGCACCACGGTCAACCATATCCCCCACGCTAAACAGGCGATCTACTTCTGAATTGAAATGAATCTCATCTAGGCAGGCTTTGAGTTTGCTAAAGGCACCGTGAATATCTCCAACAATAAAGTCGCGTCCGCTGCGGTTTTTGCTCACATGCTGTATTAATGGACACATGGATAACCTAAATCCTTAAACAAGTAATGCTAAGCCCATCAGCATAGCCGAATTACTTAGGCATTGGGTAGGCGCAGATTTTTGTTGTATCACAGAAATATGACAATAAGGCTAATCAACAACCCCAGTTACACGCACACGGCGGCTGGCAGCAGTACTTACTGTGGGTTGGGTTTGCCGCTTAGCAATAAAAGCGTCAATAGCATTTTTAGCTGCAATAAGTAAACCTAAGACCAAGAAAGCACCAGGAGGCAATATCGCTAAAAGGAATTCTTTGTAATCGGGGAATACAACCCAGCGCCAGTTTTCTGCTATGGCGCCAAATAATAAGTGCATATTGTGGAAGAGCACGCCTGTGCCTAATAGTTCACGGGTGGCACCTATAGCTAATAGTACGCAAGCAAAACCTGTACCCATAATAAAACCGTCATAGGTTGAAGCCAGTACCTTATTTTTTGCGGCAAAGGCTTCCGCACGGCCTAAAATGATGCAGTTTGTAGTGATCAGTGGAATAAAAATACCGAGTATTTGATACAGCTGATAGGTGAAGGCTTGCATCAAGAGTTCTATGCACGTAGTGAGTGCGGCAATAATCATAACAAAGATAGGCAGGCGTACTGCTGGCGTTACCGCATTACGAATTAAAGAAACGCCAGCATTAGAGAAGGCAAGCACCAACATAGTAGCTAAACCTAAGCCTAATGCGTTAACAACAGAGTTACTCGTACCTAATAAAGGGCATAAGCCCAGTAGTTGTACTAAGCCAGGGTTATTTTTCCATAAGCCATTAATGGTGAGTTCTTTATAACTAACACTCATGGCGTTACCTCATGTTGCTGGGCATAGTTCATCAAAATCTGGTTTTTTTCATGTTCAAAAAAAACCAAGCTGTTATGCACGGCTTTAACTACAGCGCGTGGTGTAATGGTCGCTCCTGCAAATTGGTCAAAAGCGCCCTGATCTTTTTTTACCCCCCAGCCTGACGTCTGTGGATTAGCTAAGCTTTTATCAGTAAAAGAAAGAATCCATGGGCTTTTGCTGAGTTCTATTTTGTCGCCTAGGCCAGGGGTTTCTTTATGCTGCAGAACACGTACCCCGGTTACTTGACCGTCTAGTCGAATACCAATAAGAAGCTTAATAGTTCCACTGTAACCATCAGGCGCTATTACCTGTAACACCAGTGCAGAAGGCTGGTTGTTTTTGCTAGCAACATAGGCGGGCAATGCTTTATCTGTGCCTAATAGTGAGTTTTTCAGTTCAATTTGGCTAGCTAGTAGGTCATTGTCATAAAGATCTTTTGGCAGTACTTCTGCTAACGCCAGGTTTTGCGCGTGCCTTTGTGCTTGCTCAATACGTTTGGCGGTTGATTGCTGAGTAATGGCAATAATACCAACAGTCACTATGGCAAATATTCCTAAAACTAAACTATTTTTTAGGATAGAACGGCTTAAATCAGGCATGCTTAGTGATCTCCTGTTTTAAAGCCGCGGACTGCCTTTTTATGGCCATAGCTGCGAGGCTTGGTGAAGTAATCAATAGTGGGTGCGCAAAGATTTAAGAGTAATACAGCAAAAGCCATACCATCAGGGTAGCCACCCAATGCACGAATAACATAGGTAATTACACCGACACCAGCGCCAAAGATAAGCCGCCCTTTAACGCTTGTAGCGCCAGAAACGGGATCTGTGATAATAAAAAACGCACCTAGCATGGTAGCGCCGGTAAATAAGTGAAAGAGGGGGGAACCATGGCTTTCTGAACCTGTGCCATTCCAAAAAATCAGGCTCATAAGACTTAAACTGAGCAGCATGGCGATAGGCGCATGCCAACTAATAACGCGCTTATACAGGAGAAATAGACCACCTAATAAAAAACCAAGATTGACCCATTGGCTAGGTGCTCCACCTAAACTACCAAAGCTAAGAGGGTGGTTAGTATAAAGTTCATCTAAGGTCAGCTTCTGATTGGTTTTCAGTAAATCTAAAGCGGTGGCTTGACTCCAGCCATCAGGCAGCGTGTTCCCTAAGACGCTTTGTAAGCCCAGTGTAATAGAGGTTTCAGGCGTAAGCCATGAGGTCATATCCACTGGAAAGGAAATGAGTACAACAACATAGCCTAGCATGGCGGGGTTAAACGGGTTTTGCCCTAATCCACCATAAAGATGCTTACCAAAAATCATGGCAAAGAAAACTGCAATAAACACCAGCCACCAGGGTGCATAAGGGGGTAAGGCTAATGCTAATAAAATAGCAGTCACCAGTGCGCTGGCATCTTTTAAATAAAAGCTAACTGGGCGTTGGCGTAACTTGACCACACTAGTTTCTAAAATAAGGGCAAAGCTAATGGCCAGAATAAGGTTAGATAAAGGGCCTAATCCATAAAAATAAGATAATACGGCAAAACCAGGAACGCAGGCCAAAGCAACTAACAACATCACGCGCTGTGTTCGATTGTTACCTTGAGTGTGAGGTGAGGTTATAGGTGACAGTGTCATCATAGCTCCAAATAGATGCTAGTTAACTAGCTATGTTCCTGTTCAATGCGTTGTAAAGCTTGTTCGGCTAGCTCTAACTCTTGGCTTAGCTGGGCAATTAACTGCGGCTCGGCTTGACTTTTCTCTGCTTTACGCAAAGCGGCCTTTTTCATGGCCAGCTCAATTTTGGCTTTCTTTATGAGCATGGCTGATTCAGTGTTAGTTGCTACCTGAGCAGTGCTTGGCGGCGTTGCTTGGCCAATATTAGCTTGCTCAAGTTCAGCTTGCTTTTGCTGTACTATCTGGCTTAGTTGCTGGAGCTGTTCAGCCTCCGCATTAGCTTGTTCGGCTTTGCGTAAAGCCGCTTTTGCCATAGCTAGTTCAATTTTCAGTTTCTTTTGTTCTGCCTGTATGGGATGAGCATCCTTAGGCTGTAGATTTTCTGCTTCTGGCGTTTTCTCAAGGGCTATTAATTTCTGCTGTGCTTGCTCAACTAGTACTTCTAATGCTTGAATTTGCTCTATAGGCTGCTCAGCTTTTTGCGCTTTTTTAACGGCGGCTTTAGCCATGGCTAGTTCGATTTTAGCTTTTTTCGCTGCCTCAGAAACAGGCTGGATAGCTGCGTTCGTGGCTGCTGCTTGCGGCTGTGCATCGGCTAATGCCTGTGCTGCTTGCTGTGCTGCTTGTTGGAGTAATTCTACCTGTTGTTTCAGCGTTTCTGTGCCATGTTCGTTGAGCTGTTTTTCAGCTTTTTTCAACGCCGCCGCTGTCATGCTTGCCTCTATTTTCAAGCGTTTTAACTGGTCATCAGATACGGCTGTTTTACACGTATCTGATGAATTTCCTTGTAATGCTTTGATTTGTGCTTCTTGCTGTGCAATTTGGGCTTGGAGGCGTTGAATTTGCTGGTCAATACTCACTTTAGCTTCTTGCTCATATTGCTTTTGAGCTTTTTTCAAAGCCACTTTGCTCATGCTAAGTTCGATTTTGAGTTTCTTTAATGACTCATCGCTAGCCTTTGTTGTTACGCTGGTTTCTGTACTTGTTGAGGCTGTTTGTGAGCGAGCGGCCGCGCGCTCAGCTCGAGCTTTACGCTCAGCTTCTTTACGTTCTTCTTCATGTAGTAAGCGTTCTTGGCGAGCATCAAAGCGCTCTTTAGCTTGCTGGGCTTTGAGCTGTTTGCGCTGCTGTTGGCGTATTTCACCTTTGGCAGCGCGGTAATACTGCACCAATGGAATACTAGAGGGGCAAACATAGGCGCAGGCTCCGCATTCAATACAATCAAATAAATGATGAGTTTGAAGTTGCTCGTATTGTTCGCCCAAAGCAAAGAAATGCAGTTGTTGTGGTAGCAGGCTAGCAGGGCAAACCTCAGCACAGTCACCACAGCGTATGCAAGGCATAGCCGGAGCAGGCGGTGGTAATTCTTGCTCAGTAGCGGCAATAATGCAGTTACTAGTAATAGTGATGGGGGCTTGGCTATTATCTATAGTAAAGCCCATCATGGGGCCGCCGGATATCAGGCGTGATACTTCAGATGTGCAGCCAGCCAAGCGCAGTAAGTATTCAACGCTAGTGCCTATTAGTACTTCATAATTACCTGGTTGAGTTAAAGCTTGGCCAGTTAATGTAGTGATACGCGAGATAATAGGTTTGCCTGTTAAGACGCGCTCAGCAATGGCCGTAACAGTACCCACGTTTTGACAGAGTATGCCAATATCTGCTGGGATTTTTCCACTGGGTACTTCTTGGCCAGTAAGGATTTGAATCAGCTGCTTTTCACCGCCAGAAGGATAGATAGTAGGTAGCTCAGCCACCTGAAAGTTGGTTTCGCAACAGGCTTTACGCATAGCAGACAATGCTTGCGGCTTATTATCTTCAATACCAATAATGACCCTTTGTGGCTCAACTAAATGAGTCAATATATGAATGCCTTGTACGATTTGTTCAGCCCGTTCACGCATAAGTAAATCGTCAGCTGTGATATAAGGCTCGCACTCAGTACCATTAATAATAAGCGTTTCAATGGCGTGTTTAGGCGCTAATTTAATGGCAGTTGGAAAACCAGCCCCCCCCATCCCACTAATACCGGCATCACGAATAAAGTTGAGCAAATCAACTTTAGTTAAGGATTGGTAATCAGTAATGGGATCAAGCGAACACCACTGATCTTGCCCATCACAATCAAGCACAATGGATAAACAACTTTGCCCTGAAACATGTAAATATGGGCGTTGCTCAATAGCGCTAATAACACCAGAGCTAGGTGCATGCATATTAATACTAAGAGCACTAGCCGCAGTGGCAATTAATTGACCTTTTAAGACTAGATCGCCTACTGCAACACAGGGAATAGCGGGCGCGCCAATGTGTTGTTGTAATGGAATAATCAGTTGTTGAGGAACGCCAGCTACTTGAATAGGTGTTTGGTTTGACAGTGTTTTACATTCTTTAGGATGTACGCCACCCGTAAGGGCATGAAGCTGAAGTTCACTCATAGAATATGCCCCTTATCTGTTGCAATAAGCTGGCTAGCTGGAAGCGGCATGTCCCATTTCCATGTCTGTAAGTTAGTAGCTATTGGAAGCATATCAATACAGTCAACAGGGCAAGGTTCAACACAGAGATCACAGCCTGTGCATTCACTTATAATGACGGTATGCATTTGTTTTGCAGCCCCTACAATAGCATCCACAGGGCACGCCTGAATGCATTTGGTACAGCCTATGCATTCATCTTCACGGATATAGGCGACCATTTCAGGTTTTTCGCCTTCCGCCGCATCCAGTGGTTCGGGATCAACCCCCAGTAGCTCAGCTAGTGCCTCAATAGTAGCTTCACCCCCAGGCGGGCACTTATTAATTTTATCACCAGCGGCAATGGCCTCGGCATAAGGTTTGCATCCTGGATAACCACACTGGCCACATTGTGTTTGGGGTAATAGTTGGTTGATTTGGTCTGCAATAGGGTCGCCTTCAACTTTAAAACGTACCGCAGCAAAACCTAAAATAGCACCAAATATCAGGCATAGAATGAGCAAAACAGCAACCGCAGTAATAATCATGCTCATAGCTTAATAAGCCCACTAAAGCCCATAAAAGCTAGAGACATTAAGCCAGCGGTAATCATCGCAATAGCAGAACCTTGAAAGGGTTTAGGCACATCAGCAATGGCAATACGTTCACGCATGGCGGCAAATAACACTAAAACCAATGAAAAGCCTATACCCGCCGCAAAGCCATTTAAGCTGGCGGTTAAGAAGGTATATTCACTGTGGTTAGCATTGAGCAGTGCAACCCCAAGTACGATGCAGTTAGTTGTAATCAAGGGAAGAAATATACCCAGAACGCGATAGAGTACAGGGCTAGTTTTGTTTACCACCATTTCAGTAAATTGAACAACCACAGCAATCACCAAAATAAAACTAATGGTGCGCAAAAACTCTAGATCCAAGGGTTTGAGAATGTAGTTTTGCACTAAATAGCTGCAAATAGCGGCAATGGTGAGGACAAAGGTTGTTGCTAAAGACAAACCAATGGCGGTTTCAATTTTTTTCGACACGCCCATAAAAGGGCATAGTCCCAAAAACTGAACGAGCACGAAGTTATTGACTAAAATCGCACTGATTAAAATTAGTAGAAGTTCGCTCATTATTATCAGGCTATAAACCACAGTAGTAAGGGTATTATCGGATAGCTGTTAGACGGTAACAAGCCATAAAAAAATCTTAACTAAAAGAGTGGTGGTTTAAGCGCTGTATTTAGTGAGTAAAATCAAATTTTCTAGCTATTGCGCTCTTTTGTCGCAGTCTCCCTACATTGGTCGAATTACTAGACCAAGGTCGGCTGTGCATTGAAAGGAAAGTCTCTAAATTGGCAGCTACGTAAAGTATACGTAGTTGAGATAAGCGGGAGTAGGAGTAGCTAAAACAAACAAGATTTCTACGAAATAATAAGAATCAAACTGAATACACTTTAGATTGGCCGTAACAAAAAACTCTTGAATGAATATCACATTCAATTAATAAAAAAGGCGACCAAATTACGAAGATCTCGTGATTGAGGTTAAGCCCTTTGCTTATAAGGGGATTTATATGCAAAAAGATGTGGTGGAAGCGGTGCTTAAACACCCTAAATACCATGAGCTAGTTAGACGTCGCACGCGTTTAAGCATGACGTTCTTCTGGATCGCGCTCGCGCTCTATACGGGTTTTATTTTAACATTGGCCTATGTGCCAAAACTATTTGCTACGCCTTTAGCGAGCGGAATGGTATTGAATTGGGGGCTGTTGTGTGGGTTTTTGATCATTATCGTGGCAGTGCTAATGATCATGCTGTATGTGCGTTTATCAAATAAGCATTTTGACCCAATGCTAGAAGAAATTGTGAGGGACGTAGAATGAAAAAATTTCTCATCAGCGCCTCTTTATTGTCTTTGATAGCACAGCCAGCGTTTGCAGCAACAGGTAAGCCTAATACATCTGCTATTGTGATGTTTCTCCTGTTTATTGCAGCAACCATGATGATTACATGGTGGGCAGCACGCAAAACTCAAACTACCGCCGATTTCTATACAGCAGGTGGTGGTATTTCAGGCTTTCAAAACGGCTTAGCTATTGCGGGCGACTATATTTCTGCAGCTTCTTTCTTAGGAATTGCAGGTATGGTTTACGTCAGTGGTTATGATGGCGTTATTTATGCTATCGGCTTCTTGTTCGGTTGGCCTGTGGTTATGTTCTTGGTGGCAGAGCGCTTGCGTAACTTGGGGCGCTTTAACTTTGCAGACGTTACCTCGTATCGCATGCAACAAACCCCCATGCGCTTATTGGCAGCCAGTGCCTCTTTACTTGTTATTGCGCTTTACTTAATCGCGCAAATGGTGGGTGCAGGCAAGCTGATTGTGTTGCTATTTGGTATCGAATATAAGATTTCAGTCATTATCATTGGTGTACTAATGATGGTTTATGTTTTCTTCGGTGGCATGACAGCAACAACTTGGGTGCAAATTATTAAAGCTGTATTGATGTTGTTTGGTGCAACCTTAATGACAGGTTTAGTACTTTACGCCTTTAATTTCAGTCCAGATGCCTTATTGAAAGAGGCTGTTACTGTTCACCCGCAAGGTATGGCACTGCTTGAGCCAAGCCAAAAAGCAATTGGCAATCCGCTTAATGCAATTTCTCTAGGTATTGCATTGGCCTTTGGTACAGCCGGCTTACCACACATTCTAATGCGTTTCTTTACCGTATCCAGCGCACAAGAAGCACGTAAATCAGTAGTGTGGGCCAGTGGTTGGATTGGCTACTTCTACTTATTAACGTTCATCATTGGTTTCGGTGCTATTGCGTTATTGCACAAGAACCCAGAGTTCTTCACCAATACCAATGGTGAAATTGATATTGTGAATGGCCTAATTGGCGGTGCCAACATGGCGGCTGTGCACTTAGCTGGCGCTGTGGGCGGTAATCTATTACTTGGCTTCTTAGCAGCAGTAACTTTTGCCACTATTGTTGCAGTAGTTGCAGGTTTAGCTTTGGCAGGTGCGGCAAGTATTGCACATGACCTGTATGCCAATGTGATCGCACGTGGACGTTCTACTGAAAAAACAGAAATGCGAATCTCTAAAATCTCTATTTTGGTTCTAGGTGGTTTGTCTATTCTGTTGGGTATTGTGTTTGAAAATCAAAACGTAGCCTTCATGGTTGGCTTAGCATTCGCAATTGCGGCCAGTGCTAACTTCCCAGTGCTAGTGCTATCTATTTCATGGCGCGGATGTACTACACGTGGCGCGGTTATCGGTGGCTTCATTGGCCTGATCTCAGCAACATTATGGGTAGTATTTAGCCAAACAGTATGGGTTGACGTGTTGGGATACTCTACACCGTTAGTACCTTTCCCGAACCCTGGTATTGTTTCAATTCCATTGGCATTCCTTTCTATTTGGTTCTTCTCTGTTACTGACAAGACCAAACGTGCAGAGGAAGAGCGTGAGGCATTTACTGCACTTACTGTTCGTAGCCAAACAGGTATTGGCCGTAGTCAAGCCGTTGATCACTAGTTGTTAATTGCATCATTAAAACCAGCACCTTGGGTGCTGGTTTTTTTATATAAATTGCATAACACAGTGTAATAGAGATTTAATTCTGATAAATATGAGCATAATCGGCAGACAGATAGCCATAGCAAATCTATAATGACCTGCATTTAGATCTAAGCTTAGGTAGTAATAGGTGAAAATACTGATTACAGGTGGTGCTGGCTTTATCGGCTCGGCCGTTATTCGGCACATTATATCCAATACACAAGATACAGTAATTAATCTTGATAAACTTACCTACGCTGGCAATCTTGAGTCATTGCTAGAGGTTAGCTCTAGTGCGCGCTACAGTTTCGAGCACATTGATATTTGTAATGCGGTTGAATTAAATCGTGTATTTACTCAGTATCAACCAGATGCAGTGATGCACTTAGCGGCTGAGTCGCATGTCGACCGTTCTATTGATGGTCCAGCCGAGTTTATTCAAACAAATATCATAGGTACCTATACGCTGTTAGAAGCAACGCGTCAGTATTGGTCTCAATTGGATGCGCTCAAACAGCAAAACTTTCGTTTTCATCATATTTCAACAGATGAAGTCTACGGCGATTTACCTCATCCCAGCGACTTTGATAATACCCAAGAGTACTTATTTACAGAGCAAACATCCTATGCGCCTAGCTCACCCTATTCAGCCAGCAAGGCTAGTTCAGATCATCTTGTGCGAGCATGGCAGAGAACCTATGGTTTACCTACGCTAGTAACCAACTGCTCAAATAACTATGGGCCTTATCATTTTCCAGAAAAACTCATTCCACTGGTTATTTTAAATGCATTAGAAGGTAAGCCTCTGCCTATTTATGGCAAAGGTGACCAAATTCGCGATTGGCTCTATGTTGAAGATCACGCACGAGCACTGTACACCGTAGTGACCCAAGGCGCTGTAGGGCAAACCTACAATATAGGTGGGCATAATGAAAAAACTAACTTAGAAGTCGTGCAGAGTATTTGCCAGCTATTGAATGAGTTAGCACCGAACAACGCAAACTATATGGGTTTAATTACCCACGTCACCGACCGACCTGGGCATGATCGCCGCTATGCAATTGATGCAAGCAAAATAAAACGTGATCTTAATTGGGTTCCAGAAGAAAGCTTTGAATCAGGCTTACGTAAAACGGTACAGTGGTATCTTGAAAATCAAGCCTGGTGTCGCCGAGTTCAGGATGGCAGCTACCAACGCCAACGTTTAGGAGTTTCACAGTGAGTCATTCTACCAAGGGTATTGTTTTAGCAGGCGGCTCAGGCACACGCTTATACCCCATTACCAAGGGCGTATCTAAACAGCTACTACCTATTTACGACAAGCCCATGATCTACTATCCATTGTCTGTGTTAATGCTGGCAGGGATACGTGATATTTTGCTGATTAGCACCCCCGAAGATATTAGCGGTTACCAACGCCTACTGGGTGACGGTAGCGATTTTGGTATTCAGCTAAGCTACGCGGTTCAGCCTAGCCCAGATGGTTTAGCACAAGCTTTTATTATTGGTGAAGACTTTATTGGTGAAAGTAATGTGTGCTTAGTATTAGGCGATAACATTTTTTATGGTCAAGGCTTTGGCCCAATGCTGCGCGCTGCAGCAGCCCAGCCCACAGGTGCTACTGTATTTGGTTATCAAGTAAAAGACCCAGAGCGCTTTGGTGTAGTGGAATTTGATCAAGAAAAGCGCGCTATTTCAATCGAGGAAAAACCCCTTAAGCCAAAATCAAATTTTGCTGTCACAGGCTTATATTTTTACGATAACAGTGTTGTTGAATTGGCTAAACAAGTAAAACCTTCTGCCCGCGGCGAGCTAGAAATTACCAGCATTAATCAAGCGTACTTAGAGCGTGGCGAGTTAAAAGTCGAATTACTAGGCCGCGGGTTTGCGTGGCTAGACACAGGCACACACGAAAGCTTACTTGAAGCAGGCATGTTTGTTGAAACTATCGAAAAACGCCAAGGCTTTAAAGTCGCTTGCTTAGAAGAAATTGCCTTTAATAATGGTTGGCTAAGCAAAGAAATACTTATGCAACAAGCACAAGCGTTAAGTAAAAATGGTTATGGGCAGTATTTGTTGTCTTTAGTGGAGAGAACAATATGTCATTAATTCAGTTGCTTGACTTGCCTGAGCTTGGAGATGAACGAGGTTCACTGGTCGCGATAGAAGAATTAAAAACTATTCCATTTCAAATTAAACGGGTGTATTACATCTACGGCACACAAGAAAAGGTAGCACGAGGATTCCATGCTCACAAAAAGCTACAGCAGCTTGCAATTTGTGTTGCAGGAAAATGCAAAATGATCCTAGATGATGGCACACAGCGTGAAGAGGTTTGGTTAGACTCGCCTAATAAAGCTGTGTTAATAGGAAATTTATGGCATGAAATGCATGACTTTAGTCAAGATTGTGTTCTGCTTGTACTTGCAAGTGAGCCTTATGATGAAGCTGATTATATTAGAGACTATCAAGAGTTTTTGAGAGTAGTTAAGTTATGATTTTAGAATCTAAGACAATTCGCCTTCGTTTGGTTGAAGAAGCGGATGCTGAATTTATTTTAAGTTTAAGATTAGATAATAGATATAACCAGTTTTTATCGTTGGTTGACTCTAATCTTGCTGGGCAAATTTCATGGATTAGATCATATAAATTAGAAGAAAAAGAAAAAAAACAATACTATTTTGTTATTGAAAGGCTTGATGGGGTGCGATGTGGAACTATTAGAGTATACGATCTAAAACTAGACTCATTTTGCTGGGGAAGTTGGATATTGAATGAAAATAAAACTCGCTATTCAGCTTTGGAAAGTGCTTTTTTAATTTATCAGTTTGGTTTTGAAATTCTTGGTTATAATAAATCTCATTTTGATGTAATGAAGGAGAATAAAAGTGTTATTTCATTTCATAAAAAAATGGGGGCCAATATTGTACGTGAAGATTCAATTAATTTTTATTTTGAGATTTTAAAAGAAACTGTAGAGAGTACAAGAAAACAGATTAAAGAGAAATTTAAGTTATGATTCCTTTCTTAGATTTAAAAACAATAAACGCTCAGTACCGTGATGAGTTAATAGACGCATGCACTCGAGTTATTGATAGTGGTTGGTATATTAATGGTAAAGAATTAACTCAATTTGAATCAGGGTTTGCTAAATACTGTGGAACGCAATTTACTATTGGTGTTGCTAACGGCTTAGATGCCTTAATTTTAGTATTGCGCGCATGGCTGGAAATGGGAAAACTATGTAAAGGAGATGAGGTTCTAGTTCCTTCTAATACCTATATTGCAAGCATATTAGCAATTAGCGCAAATGGACTAGTACCTGTTTTGGTTGAGCCAGATATTGATACTTACAATATATGCCCCAAAAATATTGTAAATAAAATTACTCAGAAAACCAAAGTTATCTTGCCTGTGCACTTATATGGGCAGCTAGCCAATATGCCTGAGATTATGGCAATTGCAAAGCAACATAACCTCTTAGTGCTTGAAGATGCTGCACAAGCACATGGAGCCCACATTAATGGAAGAAAGGCAGGTAATTGGGGTGATGCTGCAGGTTTTAGTTTTTATCCAGGTAAAAATTTAGGTGCATTAGGTGATGCTGGTGCTATAACTACTAATGATCCTGAGCTAGCAGAAACTCTTATGGCATTAAGAAACTATGGGGCGCATGAAAAATATAAAAATATTTTTCAAGGCCTTAATAGCCGGCTAGATGAAATACAAGCTGCCATGCTCTCTGTTAAATTAGCCTATTTAGATCAAGAAACCACTATACGTCAGCAAATAGCTAAACAATATCTTGCAGAAATAAATAACCCGCTAATTACACTACCAAAATATATTAACGAAACAGCACATGTATTTCATGTATTTACTGTGCGTTGCCAAAATCGCAATGCATTACAAAAACATTTAGAAAGCCATGGAATACAAACATTAATACATTATCCGATACCACCACATAAACAACAAGCTTATAAGGAATGGAATGAATTTTCTTACCCTGTTAGTGAGAAAATACACGCAGAAATACTAAGTATTCCTATAAGTCCTGTAATAAATAAAGAACAAGTTTGTGCGGTTGTTAAAGCATGTAGTTTGTATATGGTTTAAATGATGGGATTAATTAAAACCAGTATATTAAATGCGATAGCGGTCATTATTAAAATGCTAACTTTGTTGGGTATTAACAAAATTTTAGCTATTTATGTTGGGCCTGCTGGCTACGCTGCGCTTGGGCAGTTTCAGAATGCAGTGCAAATGATTACCACTTTCGCAAGCGGTGCAGTGAATACAGGCGTTGTTAAATATACTGCAGAATATCATGCAGATCCTGATAAACAAATTGCTGTTTGGAGAACGGCCGGGACAATAACTATTTATGGTTCTTTATTTTCTGCATTGTTAATTGCTATTTTAAATAAACCATTAGCTCAATGGTTTTTACAAGATCAAAGCTATGGTAGTGTCTTTTTATGGTTTTCAGCTACTTTGGTTTTTTTTACATTGAACACACTATTGTTAGCTATCTTGAATGGAAAAAAAGATGTTGTTAAATATGTTATTGCAAATATTTTAGGTAGCATATTTACTTTAATTATAACTACTGTAATGGCAGTAAAATTTGGAATATATGGTGCTTTAGTTTCTTTAGCTATTTATCAGTCATTGGCTTTTTTTGTGACTTTAATTATTTGCCTAAAAGCACCTTGGTTTAGGATTGGCAATTTATACGGTAAGGTTGACAAGAAAGTTGCAATTAACCTTGCAAAGTATACTGCTATGGCTGTTACTTCAGCAGTATGTGTTCCACTAACACAAATTTTTATTCGAAATCATATTGGTCAAACCTTAGGCTGGGAAAGTGCTGGTTACTGGGAAGCCATGTGGCGTTTAAGTAGTGCCTATCTCCTTTTTTTTACAACAGTGCTTGGTGTTTATTATTTACCTAGAATTTCAGAAATTACAGACTTTAAAGAGTTAAAGAAAGAAATTTGGGCAGGCTATAAACTTATTTTTCCGCTGACTGTATTTTCTGGATTATTAGTATATTTACTAAGAGACTGGATTATAGTATTTCTATTTTCGAAAGATTTTTTACCAATGAGCAGTTTATTTGCTTGGCAAATGGTAGGTGACAGCCTAAAAATTGCTAGTTGGCTACTGGCGTACATCATGCTAGGGCGGGCATATGTGAAGTTGTTTATTGTAAGTGAAATTTTTTTCAGTTTGTTTTTTTGTTTTATGGTTTTTAATTTTACTAGCTATTTTAAATTAGAAGCTGCTTCTATAGCATATGCAATAAATTATTTATTTTATTTTATTTTTATTTTTATTTCATTATTTAATATAAAATATAAAGGGTTTGAGTATGAATGAGCGTCCATTGGTATCTATTGTTGTCCCTTGCTATAACCATGAAAATTTTGTACAAGAAACTATTCAAAGCATTATTGATCAAGATTATAAAAATATTGAATTGATTATTATTGATGATGGCTCAAAAGATAACTCAGTTTCGATGATTCAAAAACTAGTACCTGCTTGTGAAGCCCGCTTTGTTCGGTTTGAGTTCAGGCATAGGCAGAATAAAGGATTATGCGCGACATTAAATGAAGGCTTAGCTTGGAGTCGTGGGCAATATTTTTCACCCTCAGCATCAGATGATATTTTAGAATTTGATAAAATTTCTATTCAAGTAAATATTTTAAATAAAGAACATACTGAAGATATTGCAGGAGTCTTTACAGGGATTTCTATAATAAATGAAAGTAAAGAGATTATTAAGATTAGAGGGGCGAACAAGGTGATTGGGTTTAGAGAAGCCTTTCTCCGTTCTGCTTTAATGCCAGGCCAAGCATTTATGGCGAAACGTTCCATTTTGAATGAGGTTTCTGGTTATAATGAAAATTTCAAAATTGAAGACTTAGATTTGTTTTTAAGAATTTGCTCTGCTGGTTATTTCCTTGTCTCTATTAATAAACCTTTAGTTTATTATAGGCAGCATGAGAATAATCTTTCTTCTAATTTTAATATTATGCTAGATGCAGTGAAAAATATTTTAGCACAATATAGCAATAACCCATTGTATGCTAAAGCTTTAAGTAATAGCATTATGATTGAGGCTCATGGAGTTCAACGGAGTAGTAAAAGAAAATCATGGTATGTAATGTTTGATGCTATAAAAACTTATCCATTGAATATTTTTAGTAAATCATTTGTATGGTATTTTATTAAGTTTTTAAAATGAAAATATTGATTATTATTACTGGGTTAGGCATGGGAGGAGCAGAGCATCAAGTTTGTGATTTAGCTGACTTCTTTTCATCATTAGGACATAGTGTTTCTATTGTATCACTTACAGGGGAAGCGATAGTTAAACCTAAAAATGAAAGTGTAGTTGTTTACTCACTATATATGGAAAAAACATTTATTGGTTTTTTAAAAGCCTATTTTAAAACAAAAAAAAT
>NZ_JAZDRH010000033.1:0-29007 GCF_047470865.1 Pseudomonas sp. F1_0610 | reverse complement strand
AGATATATCTTATCAAAATTATCTTATAACAGAGATAACAATATCAGATATAGGCAATGAATATAAGATCGAAAGAAAATTTTTACTATCTATTGGCTCAGAAGATATATTTTATGAAACACAATATCGTCTTCAATCAAGAATATTGCATTGTGTAAATGCGAACTAGGTGACTTATGGAAACATACTATATAGAAGCAAGAACGTTTAAATTTGGTGGAAAAGGAGGTGGAAGAGGACTTACACATAACTCATATGTGTTAAGAAACTCTAATGAAACTATTCTAGAATCCATACATGGATTAGCTGCGCTTAGGTATCAGCGATAAGACGAGGTACGACAGGAACAGGAATAATTCTTGCAGTCATAGATCTGATAAAGAAGTAAATGCGCTTTTTTAGAAAAGCGCAAAAGTAGTTGGGGCTTATATTTCATTACACATTGCACTGAATCTTAATTAAAATACGTCTGTTCGAGCGAATGTCTCGCTCAATTTAGGTGCTTTATGAAATTAAAATTAATAACTGTACTGGCTGCAGTGTTGGCTTTAACGGCTTGTTCTGATGCTAAAAAAGATTTTATGGCTAAATGTACAGCTGATAGTTCTATTAGTAAGACTACCTGTGAGTGTATTTATACAGGGCTTGAGAAAAAATACTCAGAGTCTCAAATAGCTGATTTGGTCAAGGCAGAAAGCCCAGAAGATGCTAAGAAAATTGATCCTCAGCTATTAGCGGAGTTTATGAGTACAACTATGAGCTGCGCTATGGCAGAAGCCTTTAGTAAATAAGTACTTGCTTTCAAGCAAAAACCGACAAAATTGTCGGTTTTTTATTAGAAACTGAAATTCTGTTTCAAATGTTTGCGCTTTTCATAGAGTGCATGGTCTAGCTGAGAAAATTCTAAAATAGATTTCTTTCTTGCTTTATTCAGTAGAATTAATGCTATTTCTGCGGTGACAAAGGCATCAGCTAAGGCGCTGTGGCGCTGGTTATTGGTTAGCTTAAAGTAATTTACCCACTCATCTAATTGTGTGGGCGGGTTGTTTAATGGCGCCATTAATAACGGAGCGAGTTCCGCTACATCATAAAATACATTGGTTAACTTAAAGTTTAATAACTCCTTACATTCGCGCTGTAACATGCCTTTATCAAAAAGTGCATGGAAGGCAAGTAGTGGACTATCACCAATAAAGGCTAAAAAGGCGATTAAGGCGTCCTGTGGGTTTAACCCTTCAGCCATTTGGCTAGGTGATATTTTATGAATTAAAACGCTCGGTGTTACTCCCACGTCATTACGGTTTAAAGTGCAATAAAAACTTTGATTGAGTGTAATGCAGCCTTTTTCAATAACAACAGCACCAATAGATAAAACCTTATCTTTGAGCATATTCAAGCCTGTTGTTTCAACATCGACTACCACAATTCGTTGACTATCTAGGCTGTTAAGAGGGCGTTGCTTAAATTGTTTAAGGCGCTCTATTTGGGCTAACTGCTGACTGTTTAAGGTGCTGCTTTTGCTAAGCCAAGAAAAAAAACTCACAATTTATACCTAAATGACAAACTGGCTTGTAAGCGCTGGGCCTGCCTAAATGATTCACGTAAAATACGTCTATCTAAGTGATTTAACTCATCAGGGTAAATCCGGTTCGAGTAACGTAACTGGTTGCGCGCTTGTTGTTGGTGTTGTTGCATGCGTATAAGTTGCACGAAATGGTAAGCTTCCGCATAAGCATCGCCATCTAAACGATCGATAATGCGCTTATTTACTAGGCTGCGAATACGTTTTAGCGTGTTGACTTCGGTGATCCCATTGCTCAGTGCTAATACACGAATGCCGTCAACAAAGGGCGCTAAGCCTTGGGTTTTAAGGTCTAATGTATCTTTAGAGGCACCGCGTTTGCTAACGGCAAAGTCGCGGAAAATTCCGCCTAAAGCAGGCTTGTGCTGTAGTGCATTGTCAGCCAGTAAACGTTGAAATGCTTTGTCATCTTGGATCATGCTAATGAGCTGTTGGCGCAAGTGCTTAATGGGTTCTACATCACCCCATACTGCTCTAAAATCAAAATAAATAGTCGATTTTAAAAGGTTTTCAGGTGTTGCATTACGCACGCATTGGCTAAAGCGACTTTCCCATTCTAAAGCAGATAAACAGAGTTCAGGATTACCAGCCATGATATTGCCTTTACATAAGGTAAAACCGCATTTATCTAATGCAATATTTATTTCTCGGGCCAGTGGTAACAGTTTGCTACGTATAGCATTGGCTTGCTGGGCATCTTTTGCGTCAAATAAAATGCCGTTATCTTGGTCTGTGTGCAGCGTTTGTTCGCGGCGAGCTTCACTACCAAATACGACCCAAGTAAAGGGTACGCCTGGGTCACCAAACTGGGCTATACAGAGCTCTATTACTCGGCAAACTGTATGGTCGTTTAGTAGCGTAACTAGATGGGTAATTTGCTCTGGGCTGGCGCCGTGGGCGATCATTCGATCTACCAGTTCTTTCACTTCATCACGCAAGTTAACCAGCATAGATAATGAGCTAGCATGGCGGATAGTCCGTGCCAAATGCACTAAGTCAACACGTTGGAGAGCGAATAGATCACGCTCAGAAATCACACCAGCGAGCTTGTTATTTTCAACTAATAAGACATGCGCGATGTGGCGCTCTGTCATAGCTAGCGCAGCATCAAAAGCGCTGGCGCTTGGGCGTAAACCAAAGGGGCTCGCTGTCATGAAGTTGCTAATAGGTGCTAGTAAATTAGTATGCGGATCTGCAATAACGCGGCGTAAATCACGTAGTGTGAATATACCTAAAGGTAAGGCTTGAGGATCAACAATAGCTAAACTGCCAATAGCGTGTTCATGCATTAACTGGACGGCTTGTTGCAAAGGAAGGTCAGGCGCACAACTTACAGCAGGACGACTAATTAAATCGACAAGCTGGGTATTCATGGAATACTGAGAACCTAGACTTTCTGCTGCGTTTAACTGGACTTTTTGTGTGGCAGCATCTAGCAAGCTACTAATACCACGCACGCAAAAATCGCGGAAATACTCACATTGTCCCAGTAGTTTTACAAAGTAGGCCTTACCGAGCTTTAAGCAAAAACTATCTTCTGCTGCAATATGATCTGTATAGGTTGCGCGTTCAGCGAGCAGGGCTGCAATAGGGAAGCATTCACCTGTGGATATTTCAAAGGTAGGAGATTCTCCAGCTTGCCTGATGCCATGTATATGTCCTTGTTTTACAATGTAAAAATCATCTACAGGGCCATCGTGGGGAGAAATGATAACTTCCCCTTGGCTGAAAAAAAGTAACTGGCTGTTATTAACTAAAAAGTGCAGATGCTCATCGCCCATTTGATCAAAAGGGGGATAATTTTTTAGGAATGCAATAATGCCTTGTAGGTTTTGTTGTATTGCGCTGCGCCCAGCAGCGGCAAAGGCTTCTTGCTTGGTCATTGAGGCTCTCCATTTTTATTGCGTATAGTGCGGAGTTGTCAAAGACTAACATATAAGACGTAAGTAGTAGATTTAACCGCTCTTAGGCTATCTAAGAGCGGTTAAGGTCGATCACTTATAAGCCATACTTAGCTTTAAATTCACGACGACGGCGGTGCAGTACAGGCTCAGTGTAGCCATTTGGTTGTGCACGTCCTTCCAGTACCAGTTCCAACGCTGCTTGGAACGCTACGCTATCGTCAAAGTTAGGCGCCATATTACGGTAGTTGGCATCCCCTGCATTTTGACGGTCAACTACTTCAGCCATACGTTTCATGGTGTCAATAATTTGCTCTTTAGAAACGATGCCGTGATGCAACCAGTTGGCCATATGTTGGCTAGAAATACGTAAGGTTGCGCGGTCTTCCATCAGGCCGATATCGTTGATATCTGGTACTTTGGAACAGCCAACGCCTTGGTCGATCCAGCGTACAACATAGCCTAAAATACCTTGGGCATTATTTTCTAATTCATTCTTGATTTCTTCAGCAGACCAATTTGTGTTTGGCGCTAGAGGAATAGTAAGAATGTCATCAATAGAAGCAAAAGTACGGTTTTTTAGCTCATTCTGGCGAGCAAATACATCGACTTGATGATAGTGCAGGGCATGCAGGGTAGCGGCTGTTGGTGATGGAACCCATGCGGTGTTTGCACCTGCCATTGGATGGCCAATTTTTTGCTCTAACATTGCAGCCATTAGATCAGGCATTGCCCACATACCTTTACCAATTTGTGCACGGCCTTGTAAGCCGACAGCGAGACCAGTGTCAACGTTCCAGTTTTCATAAGCACCAATCCACTTTTCAGCTTTCATGGCACCTTTGCGTACCATTACACCGGCTTCCATAGAGGTATGCATTTCATCACCTGTACGGTCTAAGAAGCCTGTGTTGATAAATACAACACGCTCTTTAGCTGCGGCAATACAGGCTTTTAGGTTCACTGTAGTACGGCGCTCTTCATCCATAATTCCCATTTTTAGGGTATTTGGAGCTAAAGCCAGTACCTGTTCAACACGGGCAAATAGTTCATTAGCAAAGGCCGCTTCTTCTGCGCCATGCATTTTAGGCTTAACAATGTACATGCTGCCTGTGCGGCTGTTAACGCGGGTGGTGTTGCCTTTAAGGTTATGTAAGGCAATAAGGCTAGTGAACAAAGCATCCATAATGCCTTCAGGCAGTTCGTTGCCTTGTTCATCTAAAATCGCTGGGTTGGTCATCAAGTGACCTACGTTGCGGATAAATAGTAATGAGCGACCATGCAGTTTCACTTCTTTGCCATCAACGCCTGTATAAACACGGTCTTCATTCATGGTGCGGGTGAAGGTTTTGCCGTTTTTACTGACTTCCTCTGCTAGATCGCCTTTCATGAGGCCTAGCCAGTTGCTATACACTAAGGTTTTATCCTCAGCATCAACAGCAGCGATAGAGTCTTCACAGTCCATAATGGTAGTCAGTGCAGACTCCATTAGGATGTCTTTGATACCTGCCATATCGGTTTTACCAATAGGGCTATTGGCATCAATTTGAATTTCAAAATGAATGCCATTGTGTTTGATAAGTATAGCTTTAGGCGCTGCCGCTTCGCCTTGGAAACCAAGTAGCTGAGCAGTATCTTTTAAACCAGTGCTAGCGCCTGATTGTAAGGTAACAACCAATTTGCCATCTTCAATTTTGTAATTAGTGGCTTGAGCATGGGAACCTGTAGCGAGTGGAGCAGAAAGATCTAAAAACTCACGGCCTTTGGCAATAACTTTATCACCACGTACCTTGTTGTAACCTTGACCTTTTTCTGCACCATTTTCTTCGCTGATAGCATCAGTGCCATATAGCGCATCATATAAAGAGCCCCAGCGTGCGTTAGCTGCGTTCAAGGCAAAACGTGCATTGGTAATAGGCACTACTAATTGAGGGCCGGCCATGTGAGCGATTTCCTCATCCACATTTTGGGTGGTGGCTTGGAAATCAGCCGCTTGTGGCTGTAAATAACCAATTTCAGTCAAAAATGTTTTATAGGCAGAAAAATCAAAGGCAGCACCTTTATGTGCTAAGTGCCATTGATCAATTTGTGCTTGTAACGCATCACGCTTTTCGAGCAGAGCACGGTTTTTCGGAGCGAGATCCTTAAGGACTTGGGTAGCGCCTTCCCAGAACTTATTGGCTTCAATGCCAGTGCCTGGAATAGCTTGAGTATTGATGAAGTCATATAGGACTTTGGCGACTTGCAAGCCACCTACTAAAACGCGATCTGTCATTGTTTTCTCACTTAAGGGTAAAAGTCCAAAAGGACGGCCAATAAACAAGGCTTGTAGTGAACTAAAAAGGATACTACAAGAAACGCCATGAAAAAACAGGTTCAGTTTAGACGCAAGTAGTAGAGCGCTCGGAAATTTTGCATAAAAAAAACTCCGAACTTCGTATGGGGAGGAAAAGTTCGGAGTTATAAGCCGAATCTAGGGAGGGATTCGGATCTGCCAACATAAAACACATCAAGGAGCATGAAAGGCCTAAAAACTCGACCATTCGTGATATATGAGTGGGGTTCCCAAGAAAGGTTCATAAGCAAATGCAAATAAATGTTTCAAGAAAGATAGGTTATTTTTCAGTGGCTAAAAGAGCAAAGAAAATAGTTTAAGTCAGCTAAATATTATACGACTAAAGACGCATCAGCTGACCTGGTAGTCAGTAAAACTAAGCGGTTAAACGAAAAATGCCGCACTTATTGGTGCGGCATTTGGTATTACTGTTTGTTTTGTTTTTGCGCTTTACGCTCAAGACGTCGGGCTTTGCGTTTCGCTAATAGTTCTTGGAACCGAGTACGACGTTTCCAAATTCGATAACCAATATAAGAAGTAACTAAAGCGATAACGGCAAATAAAACATATTGGAAATGATGGACTTGCTGCATTAGCCATTCGCGGTTTTCAGCGCTGTAAGCACCTAAGTAAACCCAAACAGGCACAGAAATAAGCGCAGCTAACCCATCCATAGCTAAAAACTGCCAAACGCTCACCTTGCGACTAATGCCAGCTGTTAGAAAAATAGGTGTACGTAATCCTGGTAGAAAGCGCGCTACAAATAAGACACGGTTACCATAGCGTTGGAATTTGAGTTGAACTTGGTTGTAGCGTTTTGGCGTCATGATGCGGGCAATGAAACGAACACGTAAAATGCGCTCGCCCCATAGGCGTCCAGCCATAAACATTAAACCATCGCCCACCAGTACACCTGCCAAGCCAACAGCCACCATAATATGAACATTGGTTTGGCCTAGGCCGGAAATAACGCCGCCAGCAACTAGCGTGACATCTTCTGGGATAGGGATACCAAAGCCACAGATGATCAACACTGTAAAAACAGCGGCATAGCCATAATCGGCAAAAAAACTTTCTAAAAACTCAAGCACAGTTTTACCTACAATAACAGTAGCAATTAATGAGCTTCATCCCAGTTATTTCCTACACCCGCTTCGACTAATAATGGAACATCGAGTTGGGCTGCATTACTCATTAATGGAATAAGCCCTTGCTGTAATGCATCCACATGATCTTCATGGACTTCTAACACCAGTTCATCATGTACTTGCATAATTACCTTAGCATCTAACTTACTTTGCTCTAACCATCCGTTTACAGCGATCATCGCTAGTTTGATGATGTCCGCTGCTGTACCCTGCATGGGTGCGTTAATAGCGGTGCGTTCAGCCGCTTTTCGGATGGCTGGGTTTTTCGCTTTAATGTCTGGTAAGTACAAGCGACGGCCAAAGAGCGTTTCAACATAGCCTTGTTCAGCCGCTTGCGCTCGGGTTTCTTCCATATAGCGTAAAACACCAGGGTAACGCGCAAAGTAACGATCAATGTAGTTTTGTGCTTGTTTGCGGTCGCAATCAATTTGCTTAGCTAAACCAAAGGCACTCATGCCATAAATTAGCCCGAAATTAATTGCCTTAGCACTACGGCGCTGATCTTTAGTTACTGCGTCTAAGCTTACACCAAAAACTTCCGCTGCCGTTGATTTATGTACATCTAAGCCGTGTTTAAAAGCAGAAAGTAGGCCTTCGTCTTTAGCCAGATGTGCCATGATTCGCAATTCGATCTGAGAATAGTCCGCAGCTACTATTTTATAACCTTTAGGTGCGATAAAGGCTTGGCGAATACGACGACCTTCAGCTGTACGTACAGGAATATTTTGCAGATTAGGATCGCTGGAGGATAGGCGACCAGTGGCTGTAACCGCTTGGTGATAGCTAGTATGAATACGTCCAGTTTGCGGATTTACTTGCTGCGGCAAGCGGTCAGTATAAGTGCTTTTAAGTTTGCTTAAGCTGCGGTATTCCATCAGCAACTTAGGTAGTTCATGACCTTCTTCTGCTAGCTCAACTAATACAGACTCTGCAGTACTCGGTTGGCCTTTAGCGGTTTTGCTTAAAACAGGTAGCCCTAGTTTTTCGTAGAGGATAGCGCCAAGCTGTTTAGGCGAGCCTAAATTAAATTCTTCACCCGCAACGGCATAGGCTTGGCGTTCAAGTTCAACTAGCTTCTCACCGAGCTCCAAACTTTGTTTGCCCAGTAAGTTGGCATCCACATAAGTACCTGTTCGTTCGATTTTGGCAAGCACAGGCATTAAAGGAATTTCGATCTCGTTATAGACCTTAAGCAGGCTTGGGATGGCCATCAGTTGTTGCTGCAATACTTGATGCAAACCTAATGTGATATCGGCGTCTTCAGCTGCATAGGGTGCTGCTTGTTCTAGGGCAATTTGGTCAAAGGTGAGTTGCTTAGCGCCTTTGCCTGCAATGTCTTCAAAATGAATGGTGCTTTGTCCAAGGTATTTTAACGCTAAGCTATCCATGTCGTGGCGGGTGGCTGTGGCATTGAGCACATAAGACTCAAGCATGGTATCACTGCTGACCCCTTGCATCTGAATCCCGTAGTGTACTAATACATTGATATCGTATTTGCCGTTTTGACAAATTTTTACCTTCGTAGGATCTTCTAATAAAGGTTTTAGTTGCGTTAAGACATAGTTACGGTCTAGTTGCTCTGGTACGCCCATATAGCTATGTGCGACTGGCACATAAGCGGCTTCACCCCGTTGCACACTAAAAGATAGCCCTACCAATTGTGCTTGTTGAGCATCAACACTGGTGGTTTCAGTATCAAAAGCAAAGGTTTTAGCCGTTGAAAGTTTAGTTAACCAATGCTCAAAGTCGGCTTGATTTAAAATACAGTGGTATTTAGTTTCTGCTGGCGCCGGTGGAGTCACAGCATTTTCTGCGTCTGAGAACAGTCCTAGCTCCGCTGTTTCGTTATTGCTACGTAGTAAAGCATCTAGCCAGCTTTTAAATTCCAGTTCGCGATAAAGTTCTGCCAGTGCATTAATATCTTTCGTTTTAGGCTGTAGGTCTTCTTCGGTAAAGGCTAGTTCTACATCCAGTTTAATAGTAGCAAGTTGGCGTGATAGGTAGGCCATCTCGCGATGTTCTTCAAGTTTGGCAGGTAAAGTTTTTGCGCCTCGAATGGCTAAACTAGGTACTTGCTCAAGATTGGCGTAAATAGCATCCATATCGCCAATGCCAGTTAATAATCCTAGAGCCGTTTTTTCGCCAACACTAGGCACACCTGGGATGTTGTCTGCTTTATCGCCCATTAATGCTAAAAAATCGATAATAAGTTCAGGACCAACGCCAAATTTCTCTTTAACACCTTCAATATCGAGTTTGGTGTTGGTCATGGTATTGACTAAGGTGACGTATGGATTTACCAATTGCGCCATGTCCTTATCGCCAGTAGAGATGACGACAGGCTGTTGTAATTGTGCATGTTTATGAGCCAGAGTGCCGATCACGTCGTCAGCTTCTACACCTTCAATGCAAAGCAATGGAAAACCTAAGGCTTTAACGCATTTGTGCAAAGGTTCTATTTGTACACGTAGGTCATCAGGCATAGGCGGACGTTGCGCCTTGTAATCCTCAAAAAGATGATCACGAAAGGTAGGGCCTTTAGCATCAAAGACCACCACAATGTTACTTTTAGGATATTGCTTTTGTAATCCGCGCAGCATGTTTAACACACCTTTAACGGCTCCCGTAGGCACACCTTGGGTGGTGGTCAATGGCGGCAGTGCGTGAAATGCACGATACAAATAAGAAGAGCCGTCAACGAGAACGAGAGGATGCTGAGACATGCTAAATATCAACCTTATTTATTTTCTACTGGCTAGAATGATTAGATGATCCTAAAAAGACAAGGAATCACTACCAATTTTAGGATTAATTTACCTTTAATTGGAGGGATAAGAGTACACCATGCGCGTACCTATAATCGAATTAACCTTAGCTGGTATCTTCGGATTTTCTTCAGTGGCACTTGGACAACAAGATAAGCCAGAAAATCAACCGCAAGTAACTATTACGGTATATGCGGATAAAACCATAGAAGAATATCGAGCTAAAGGCGTGTTATATGCGGTGAAGGTGATTCCTAAAAACGGCGATGCCTACTTTTTAACGCGTGCAGATGGCAGGCAAGCTCAGTTTATTCGCACAGATAAACCGCAACTGCGAATCCCATCATGGCAAGTGTTTAGCTGGTAAGCCATCTTGGCTTTGGTTAATTTTTAATCACTAGGAGTTGTACTATGTTTAAGTTGAAAGACCAAGTTGCTCTCGTTACGGGTGGTGCTAAAGGGATTGGACGAGGCATTGTAGAGGCTCTACGTGAGGCAGGGGCTAAGGTAATCATTGCAGATATTGATGAAGTACAAGGTGCTGCTACAGCCAAAGAACTCGGTTGTTCTTTTAAGGCATTGGATGTTACTCAGCAAATGTATTGCCAGAAAGTCGTTAACGAAGTGGTAGATGAATTCGGTAAACTTGATATTTTATGCTCCAATACCGGCATTTTCCCACAGGCAAGTTTGGCGCATATGACTGAAGATCAGTGGGATCAAATGCAAAAAGTCAACCTTAAAGGTACCTTTTTTATGGTGCAAGCGGCTATGGCCGTGATGAAACCAAACAAATATGGTCGTATTGTTATTACCTCTTCAATAACGGGTGCGATAACAGGCTTTCCTGGTTGGAGCCACTATGGCGCAAGTAAAGCAGGGCAGTTAGGATTTATGCGCAGTGCCGCTTTAGAGTGTGCCAAAGATGGGATTACAGTAAACGCTGTAATGCCTGGTAATATTTTGACTGAAGGCTTAAAAGCACAGGGCGAAGAATACTTGCAGCAAATGCGTAATAGCATTCCGACGCATACTTTGGGGGAGCCTTTAGATATTGGCTATGCGGCCTGTTTTTTAGCATCTAAAGAAGCACGCTTTATTACAGGCCAAAGTTTGATTATTGATGGTGGACAGATTCTGCCTGAATCTCCAGAAGCCTTGCTGTAAATAAAAAATCCCCAACTTTTCGGGATCAGCTCAATATTGGGGATTTTTTATTAGTTAAAAGCCTGTTCCACTTCTTTGGCTTGCAAGCTCAAACTTTGCAAGCCATTACCAGAAAGATACCAAAGATCAGGTGTTAGATAGACAATACGCTGACTTTCAATAGCCTTTACTTTGGCTAGTTCGGGTTGCTCGAATAGTTTTATATCCATAGGTTGTGCTCCAATAGCAGCGCTGCGATCAATAATAAAAATTACCTCAGGATTAATGTTTTTTATTTGCTCTAAAGTAAGCGCGGTTCGTGGCTCTTTAAATTGCGCCGCGGCCTGTGGTGCCTGTAAAACGTTATGAATAAACTGCCCATAAGCCGCATAAGAGGCGGCAATAAGCTTACCGTCATTATGGAGGAGCACTAATGTTTTGAGTGGGTTAGCCTGTATGCTGGCTTGTGTTTGATGAATATCATTTTGCAAAGTTGACCATGCTTGCTCAACTTCTTCTGCTGTTGCAACACGCTGACCTAATTTGAAAATATTTTCTTTTACAGATGGCCAGTAGCGATTAGCATCAGCACTGTAGTTTAGTAAAGGTGCGATTTGTTCTAGTTGATCAAATGAGGCTGTTTGACGACCTGTCACAATAATTAGATCAGGATTGGTTTGTTGTAAGTTTTCAATATTAGGCTCTTTTAAACCACCAGCATCTACTAAGTTACTGTTTTGCATCTGTTCTTGAATATAACTGGGCATACCTTTATTCGGTAATGCAACGACCTTGTTTTGTGCTCCTAAGGCAATAAGGGTGTCCAGCGCCCCATAATCTACGGTGGCAATCTTTTCAGGTGTTTTACTGATGTTTTGTGCACAGCCTGTCAAAAATAGCGCAAAGATGGCTAAGGGAAGTGCGGTTTTCTTGAGCAGCATGTGAGCAGTCCTATTTAGATATTAATAGTATTGATTATCGTTAACTATTTTAGGATGTCCAGCTTATCTATTAATTTTGTATAACTAATTGGTAGATCTTTCTGTAGGTTAGGCGTTTTAGGTATTAAAGAAATAACAAGCGGCCAATTCGCCGCTTGTGATCATACGTTTTTCACGCTTTGCATATAGTCCGCTACATAGCTAGCAAAATCGCCTGTGTCTTTGGCTTCAATGGCCGCTTGTTTGGCAATAGACTTTTGAGCGTATTCTTCAAATTCTTGTTGCTCATTTTTAGCTAAAGGGCGTTCACGTAGCCATTGAGCATGCTTTTTGCTTTGTGCTACGGCAAATTGAGTAAAACTTTGCTGGTTAGCGCGCATATGCGCTAGTACTTGCGCAGAAGGCGTTAACTCAACATTTTCAACTTTCTTAAACTGATCCGTTAATGCTTGCTGGTGTTCCTGTGTTGCATAAGCCTTATCTAAGAGTTCAGCGCAAGGTTGTAGCGCTTCAAACAGCTCTTTTGCCCAGTCGGTCAGGGCAATAGGTTGATGCTGGCGCTCTAGCATTAAGCCAGGTTGGCGTCCGTAATTAACAACGGTTAGGAAGTTATCTGTACAAGATGAACATTCACCATCTACCAGTAGGTCACTTTCATGTAGTGCACAGAACAGTAAAAATACGTCTAAAAAACGCGCTTCTGGTGTATCAATACCTAGTGGTAGGAAAGGATTAACATCAATACAGCGTGCTTCAATATACTGCACGCCGCGCTTGGCTAGCGCTTCAATTGGGCGCTCACCAGGTTGCACTACACGTTTAGGACGAATGCTAGAATAGTACTCGTTTTCAATCTGAATGATATTGGTATTTAGCTGAATCCACTCACCATTACGCTGCGTACCTAGTTCAGCATAAGGCGCATAAGGCGTCATTACTGCGTTTTTGAGGCTTTTTATATAGGTTGATAAATCGTTATAGCAAGGTGTTAACGAAGCTTGTGCTTTGCTTTGGTAGCCTAAATCACTCATGCGTAAGCTGGTGGCGTAGGGCAAATATAGCGTATTTTCATCAAACTGCTCTAACTGATGAGCATGATCACGCAGAAAGCTTTTATCAACCGCAGGTGAGGCACCAAATAAGTACATCAGCAACCAGTTGTAACGCCGAAAATTACGGGTTAGACCAATGTAGTTGAATGATTGGTAGTCCTGTAGGTCGCGCGTACTCTGCTCAGCTGTATGCAGTAATTGCCATACTGACTCAGGTAATGAATAGTTATAATGAATACCTGCAATACATTGCATGGCTTTGCCGTAACGTATAGCTAAACCACTGCGATAGATATATTTAAACCGGCCTAGATTCGAGGTGCCGTAATAGGCCATTGGAATCTCGCTATCTGGCGGTAAGAAGCAGGGCATTGATGGCGCCCAAATCACTTCTTGATCTAGCTTGCTTAAAGTAAAACGATGAATGCGCTCAAGTTCAGCGATAGTATCCGCTGAGTTTTCTTTAGCCGGCGTAATGAATTCAAGTAAGGCTTCGGAGTAATCAGTAGTAATACGATCATTAGTTAACGCGGCACCTAACGCACTAGGGTGCATGCTCTGCGCTAACTGACCATGCATATCAACACGTAATGCTTCACGTTCTATGCCGTGTAAACTGTGCTTGAGCAGTTCAAGGTTGTCGCTTTCACTAAGTACAGCTAAGCGACGTTGATAAAGTTCGCCCAAGGTTTTTATCCTTCTGCTTTATAAGTTAAGTACGGCTAGCAAAATCAATAACTTATGCTAGCCGTAGGCAATAACTTATTTTTTCTTTAGTTGTTTCGCGTTTGCGAATAATGCCGCCATATTACCAGTTGCGTTTGTGCTTTGGCTGTTTTTTGTTGTTTGCACTTTAGCGTTAGAGGTGGATTTTACTACCGGAACGGGAGTGTTTTTTGTACCCGGCTCATCGCTTAAACGCATGGAAAGCGCAATACGCTTGCGAGGAATGTCCACCTCCATCACCTTTACTTTGACGATATCGCCAGCTTTAACCAATGTATGTGGATCCTTAATAAATTGATCGGAGAGTGCTGAAATGTGAACTAGGCCATCTTGATGTACGCCGATATCGACAAAGGCACCAAAGTTGGTGACGTTGGTAATAACACCTTCTAGAATCATGCCTAATTTCAGGTCCTTGATTTCTTCAATACCTTCTTGGAATGTCGCAGTTTTAAATTCAGGACGAGGATCGCGAGCTGGCTTATCAAGCTCTTTTAGGATATCGGTCACTGTTGGTAAACCAAAGGTTTCGTCAGTAAATTTTTTCGGATCTAGGCTGTTTAAGAAGGCGCTATCGCCAATCAGGGAGCGGATGTCACGTTGTGTGCTTTGCGCAATGCGCTCAACTAAACTATAGGCTTCAGGGTGCACAGCCGAACTGTCTAATGGATTGCTAGCATGCATAACACGCAAGAAACCAGCGGCTTGCTCAAAGGTTTTAGCGCCTAAGCGAGGTACTTTTTTTAGCGCGTTACGACTATCAAAGGCACCATTTTCATCGCGAAACTGCACTATGTTTTGCGCTAATGTGCTGTTAAGGCCTGAAATGCGCGCCAGTAAAGCAGCTGACGCTGTATTCACATCAACCCCTACCGCATTCACACAGTCTTCAACAACAGCGTCTAACGAGCGAGCCAGCTGCACCTGTGATACATCATGCTGATATTGACCAACACCAATGGATTTCGGGTCAATTTTTACCAGCTCAGCCAGTGGGTCTTGTAACCGGCGGGCAATAGATACAGCGCCACGTAAAGATACATCTAAATCAGGAAATTCTTTGGCGGCTAGTTCAGATGCTGAATAGACAGAAGCGCCTGCTTCACTCACAACAATTTTGCTCATGTGTAGGTCAGGCAAAGCTTTCACCAATTCTATGGCTAGTTTATCGGTTTCGCGGCTTGCAGTGCCGTTACCAATAGCAATTAATTGTACTTTATGTTTTACACAAAGCTTGCCCAAAATCGCTAAGGTTTCGTTCCATTTGTTATGTGGAACGTGAGGATAGACGGTAGTGGTTTCTAGTAGTTTCCCAGTGTGATCAATGACTGCAACCTTACACCCTGTGCGCAATCCTGGATCTAAACCTAATGTGCAGCGTTGACCTGCTGGCGCGGCTAAGAGTAGATCATGTAAATTGCGAGCAAATACGTTAATGGCTTCTGTTTCGGCTTGCTCACGTAATTCAGCAAATAAGTCTGTCTCTAAATGGCTTGATAATTTAACACGCCATGTCCAGCGCACAACTTCAGCCAACCATTTGTCAGCAGGACGCTCCTGGTTGCTAATGGAAAAGTGCTGAGCAATCATGGTTTCGCAAGGATGATAGAGTGTTGTTTCATCACTGACTTTTAAGCTAGCCGTTAAAACACCTTCGTTACGCCCACGGAAAATAGCCAATGCACGATGTGAGGGCACCTTAGTATAGTCTTCATCATGTTCAAAATAATCACTAAACTTAGCACCTTCAGTTTCTTTACCCGCCACAACACGCGCACTGATTTGTGCATGTTGTTTTAAAAAGCCTCGTAGTTTGGCTAAGAGCTCAGCATCTTCAGCAAAACGCTCCATCAAAATATACTTAGCGCCTTCTAACACTTGTTTTTCATCAGCAAAACCTTTTTCTGCATCTATGTAGCGGCTAGCCTCTTGCAGTGGGTCCAGCTGTGGATTGGCAAAGAGATCATCAGCAAGCTGGCCAAGGCCGGCCTCTAATGCAATTTGGCCCTTAGTGCGACGCTTTTGTTTATAAGGTAGGTAAAGATCCTCTAAGCGAGTTTTAGTATCGGCTTGCTGAATGGCTTGGGCTAATTCAGGTGTAAGTTTGCCTTGTTCCTCTATACTGCTCAATATAGAAGCGCGGCGCTCGTCAAGCTCGCGCAAATAACGTAAACGTTCTTCTAGTGTGCGTAGCTGAGTATCATCTAAACTTCCCGTTGCTTCCTTACGATAGCGAGCAATAAACGGCACAGTAGCCCCTTCGTCGAGCAAGCTAACGGCAGCGCTAACTTGTTGAGATGTAACATTGAGCTCTTGAGCAATACGCGTATTAATGCTGTCCATGAATGTACCTAGTTAGTTTATTGGGCAGAGAGGTCTGCAAATAAATAAAAAATATTATAGATTAAGTTGTGCAACTGCTGGGAAAGTAGTGCTTTGAAACGATTTGTTAAGAATGCAATTGTTACCTTTTTATACAATTAATACATAATATCACCGCAATTGTTAGAGGATCAGTCGATGACAACAACGCAAGAAATGGAAAAAATACTAATCGTTGATGATGATGCACGTTTACGTAATTTGTTAGAGCGGTTTTTAGCAGAGCAAGGATATCGAGTGCGTACTGTTGAAAACACTGAACAAATGGATCGTTTATTAGCTCGTGAGTTATTTCATCTGATTGTCTTAGACTTAATGATGCCTGGTGAAGATGGGTTGTCTGCATGTCGTCGTTTACGTTCTGGAAATAACCAAGTACCTATCGTCATGTTGACGGCTAAAGGCGATGAGTCAAGTCGTATTCAAGGCTTAGAAGGCGGTGCAGACGACTACTTAGCCAAGCCATTTAATCCTCGCGAGCTTTTAGCACGTATTAAAGCCGTGCTGCGCCGCCAAAGTCATACCTTACCAGGTGCGCCTACAGCAACGGATGAAGAGGTTAAGTTTGGAGAATACACACTCAGTTTAGCAACACGCGAACTGCATAAAGATGACCAAGTTAACATGTTGACGACCGGCGAGTTTGCTGTATTAAAAGCCTTAGTTCAGCATCCAAGTGAGCCGTTAACCCGTGACAAATTAATGAACTTGGCACGTGGCCGTGAGTGGGATGCACTGGAACGCTCTATTGATGTACAAATTTCGCGTTTACGTCGCATGATTGAAGTAGATCCATCCAAACCACGCTATATCCAAACAGTGTGGGGTGTTGGCTATGTGTTTGTACCAGACGGAAAAGCATGAGTAAAAAGGTTCGCGCATTCTGGTATCCGCAAAGCTTTTTCGCCAGAACTATTTGGATGGTACTACTGGCGGTTCTTTTCTCTAAAGCGCTGACATTAGTGTATTTGATGGTTAATGAGGATGTCCTCGTTGACCGTCAATACAGTTATGGTACTGCGTTAACTATTCGTGCATATTGGGCGTCTGCCCAAATTGGGCGCGATAAAATAAGCAAAGCAACGGGCCTTATCACTGTTAAAGAGGAGGACGTACCAGAAGATGACGTACCTCTGATTTACAGTAAAGTATTTACCCAGCAAATGCGACAAGATCTAGGCCCTAGAACACAGGTTCGTATTCAAATGCATAGCCCTGCAGCTATGTGGGTTTATGCACCTGATTATGGCGATCAATGGATTCGCCTACCTATTTATCCTCGTCAGTTACAAGCCCAACGTATTTGGAATCTATTAGGCTGGTTAATTGCTATTGGACTGCTTTCAACCGCTGTGGCCTGGGTTTTTGTACGCCATCTGAATGAGCCCTTAAAGCGCTTAGTGATGGCGGCACGCAGCTTTGGTAGTGGACGTAGCGTGCGTTTGCCGATTTCACAAGATACAGCCAGTGAAATGGCAGAGGTGTATCAATCGTTTAACCAAATGGCTGATGATTTAGAGCGTTCAGCAAGCGAGCGAGAATTAATGCTGGCAGGTGTTTCGCATGATTTGCGCACGCCGTTGACACGTTTGCGCTTATCACTTGAGTTGATGAACGCAGATCCTGAGCTCATTGATGACATGGTGCGTGATGTGGAGGATATGAATGCTATTTTGGATCAATTCCTTGCTTTTATTCGTGATGGGCGTGATGAAGAGGTAGAAACTGTCAACTTGATTGAGTTGGTTGAAGAAGTGACTCACCCATACAATCAAAAAGGTGAACAACGCGTAGGGCTTTGCTTAGAACCAGTGCCTATGCTACCTCTGCGTCGTTTATCGATGAAACGATTATTAATGAACCTGATTGAAAATGCGCTGAAATATGGCGGAAAAGGTGTTGAAGTAACTACCTCTGTGGAAGGTGGAGAAGAGGCGCCTTTTGTTGAAATTAGTGTGCTTGATCGTGGTGCTGGCGTTAAAGAAGATGATATAGAAAAACTGTTTAACCCCTTTATGCGTGGCGAATCGGCTCGTACAGGCACAGGCACAGGCTTGGGACTAGCTATTGTACGGCGTATCGCTGGGCAGCATGGTGGTACAGTAGAGTTATTTAATCGAGCAGGTGGCGGCACCGCAGTACGCGTACGCTTGCCTATTTGCTTATTATTACCACGCGATGCAGTTGGCAAAAGGTCATAGCGTTTATGGAAGAAGATAAGGTTCGTTTAGACAAGTGGCTATGGGCTGCGCGATTTTTTAAAACACGCAACCTAGCCAAAACAGCTATTGAGGGTGGTAAAGTGCATGCGCAGGGTGTGCGTTGTAAACCCTCAAAAGATGTTCGCGTCGGTGAAGAACTCAGTATTAGAACAGGTTATGAAGAGCGCACTATTATAGTCCAAGCTTTAAGTGATGTTCGTCGGGGTGCTCCGCAAGCTCAGGCGCTGTACCAAGAAACTGAAGACAGCATCAACAAGCGTGAATCCGCTGCCGAGCTGCGTAAAGCAGGCGGTTTAGGCTTGCTAACCGATGGCCGCCCAACCAAGAAACAACGCCGTCAAATCCACCAGTTTAAAGATAATTTTTAGCGCCCATCTTGCTTCCTGATATGCTAAAGCGCTTACTAAGTGCTTTAGGATGTTTTTATGCTTCGCCCATTAACAGAGTTAATAAACCAAGAAGACCCAGCATGGCCATTAGTAAAGGATTGGATGAGTCAGGCAAGCAATAAGGTCGAAGTACTTCGCATTGCAGATCAAAAAGTTGCAGATGAAGCCTTATTCTTATCACAGGTAACAACCCGCTCACCTATGGGGGCTTTGGTCTATCAAACAGGCGGCTTGTTGATTGATAACGGCTGGATTCGTATTTTAGGCGGCGGCAGTGCAGAGTTGCAACGTACCTTACCTAGTTGGAATAAAGACAAAACCTATACCAATAGTACGCGTGAAGCGGGTTATTTATTAGTGGCAGATGATGTACTGGGCGGTCTATTTGCGATTAATGGTGGGCTATTGGGTAAGGACGTTGGCAAAATGTACTACTTTGCACCTGAAACCTTAGCCTTTGAAGCCTTAGAAATTAGTTATTCGCAGTTTTTAAGCTTCTGTTTTAATGGCGATTTAGATGACTTCTACGGCCCAATGCGCTGGAAAACTTGGGTAGGTGATATGCAACAGCTAACGCCTGATCAAGCATTTAGTTTTATGCCGTTTTTATGGACAGCTGAAGCAAAAAATCTCGACAATTATACTTGGAAAGTGGTACCCGTAGAGGAGCTTTATCAGGTGCAACAAGAGTTTTGTCAGCAGTTGGGTTAATCAAGGCGAATAATGCACTTAGGAAAAGCACTTTCGGCCAATTGCTTTTCTAGTTGTGATAAGTCAAAGCTTGGCGGAGCTACTAAGAGTTTGGCTTGATAGATTAAAGCTGTGCTTTCTAAATAAGTAGTGCTGTTTAAAATCTGCACGGCAAATAGCCTTAATTGACTGGTTAAGAATGGCTCTAAGTGATCGTCCCAGAATAGATCAAGATCTGCCAAGTTACCCCAAGCGCTTAACTCTTCTAAGTCGATACACAGCTTGATGGTTAAAGGCTGCTGAAAAGGAATAAGGATAGGCATGCATATCTCTCTAAGATTTTAATAGCCTCCATCAATCAAACCTATAGGTTGCTGGCAGGCTAGATGAAGTAATATAGTTACACATTAGTCTTTGGTTAAACACAATGATAGAAAAAGATTTTACACAGCGTTTTATTTTTGAGAACGCAGATATACGGGGTGAATTTACCAGCCTAGAACAAAGCTATCAGCATGTTTTAGCTAAGCATCCATATCCTCGAGCAGTAGCTATTTTACTGGGTGAATTATTAGCTGCAGCTGCACTGCTGGTAGAAACCATTAAATTTGATGGTTTATTGATTTTACAAGCACGTTCTAGTGGTGCTATTCCGTTATTGATGGTGGAGTGCTCAAGTGAGCGTGAAGTGCGGGCTATTGCTCGCTATGAAGCTCAAGCAATTAAAGATCAGGCATCACTTAACGAACTCATGCCTGAGGGTGTTTTAGCACTCACAGTAGACCCTAAAGAAGGGCAGCGCTACCAAGGCTTGGTTACTTTGGATGGCGATACTCTTGCGCAGTGTTTTACAAACTACTTTGCTACTTCTGAGCAGTTGGCTTCACAGTTTTGGTTGCAGGCTGACGGCAATCGCGCTCGTGGATTTATGCTACAACAATTGCCTGTAGAGCGTATCCAAGATACACAAGAGCGTGAGCATCATTGGGAGTATGTAAAAACCTTAGCGGATACATTAACAGCTGAGGAGTTACAGGCCTTAGACTTAGCCACACTTTTACATCGTTTATACCACGAAGAAGATGTACGTGTATTTGAACCAAGCGTATTAGCCTTTAAATGTAGCTGCTCGAAGCAACGTTCGGCGCAAGCGCTTGTGAGCTTAGGCAAAGAAGATGTCATTAGCTTGCTGAAAGAAAAATCAGGTACAATTGAGATTGATTGTCAATTCTGTAACGAAAAATATCTCTTTATAGAACAAGATATTGAACAACTATTTAGCGTAGATGAAGCTTTAACCGATCAGACAACAGTGCATTGAGTAAACAAAGCTGGCATAATTACGCACAATTTTTAGATGTAGTGCTGCAAACTTAGCGCTACCAAACTTCGGAGGATTCGGCAGCGGCCGATGGGGAATACATGACGCAAGCTACAACTGCTGTGTACACCAATATTAGTCCAGCCCAGTTAATTGAAGAGGCTGTTCGTCGCGGCGAAGGTAACCTAGTTGCCAACGGTTCATTAGTGGTTGAAACTGGTCACCGTACTGGCCGTTCTCCTGCTGACCGTTTTATCGTAGAGGAGCCAAGCACTCAAGATACCATTGCTTGGGGCCCAATTAACCGCCCAATTTCTCCTGAAAAGTTTGATGCGTTGTGGGCGCGTGTAGAAGCTTTTAATAATGCACAAGATCACTTTGTATCTCACGTACATGTGGGTGCAGCTGAAGAGCATTACTTAGCCGTTAAAATGACGACCCAAACCGCATGGCAAAACCTCTTTGGTCGTTGCTTATTTATTACGCCAGAGAGCTATAACCCTCGTAATAAAGAAGAATGGCAAATTCTTAACGTGGCTAACTTTGAGTGTGTACCTGAGCGTGACGGCACTAACTCTGATGGCTGCGTAATGATTAACTTTGCTCAGAAAAAAGTGCTTATCGCAGGCATGCGCTATGCTGGCGAAATGAAAAAAGCCATGTTCTCTGTGCAGAATTACCTGCTACCAGAAGCTGACGTACTGCCTATGCACTGTGCGGCTAACATTGGTGAAGAGGGCGATGTAACCTTATTCTTTGGTTTGTCTGGAACAGGTAAAACCACACTTTCAGCTGACGAAAGCCGTTATCTCATTGGTGATGATGAGCATGGTTGGGGTAAAGGGGTTGTCTTTAACGTAGAAGGCGGATGCTACGCTAAATGCATTAACCTATCTGAGAAAAACGAACCTGTTATCTGGAAAGCTATTAAATTCGGTTCAGTACTAGAAAACGTAGTGCTGAATGATCAACACGAGCCTGACTACACTGATGATAGCTTAACGCAAAATAGCCGTGCTGCTTATCCGTTAACTCACGTTGAAAAACGCTCAGAGAAAAACCTAGGTGGCGAGCCAAATGCTGTTATTTTCTTAACATGCGATTTAACAGGTGTATTGCCACCTGTATCTATTTTGAATAACGAGCAAGCAGCTTACCACTTCTTGTCAGGTTATACTGCATTGGTTGGCTCAACCGAAATGGGCTCGGGCAGTGGCATTAAATCAACATTCTCTACTTGCTTTGGTGCGCCATTCTTCCCACGCCCAGCTGGCGTTTACGCAGAGCTATTAATTAAGCGTATTAAAGAGTTTGGCTCTAAAGTTTACTTAGTGAATACAGGCTGGACTGGTGGTGGCTATGGTGTTGGTCAACGCTTTAATATTCCAACAACGCGCGGCGTTATTGCAGCTATTCAAAATGGTTCTTTAATTGGTGTAGAAACTGAGCATTTACCTATTATTAACCTAGATGTGCCAAAAGTAGTACCAGGGGTTGATACCAACTTGCTCAACCCACGTAATACATGGGCAGATAAAGCAGCTTA
Organism: Pseudomonas sp. F1_0610; assembly: GCF_047470865.1. Classification (NCBI taxonomy): domain Bacteria; kingdom Pseudomonadati; phylum Pseudomonadota; class Gammaproteobacteria; order Pseudomonadales; family Pseudomonadaceae; genus Pseudomonas; species Pseudomonas sp. F1_0610. The sequence goes on along the minus strand of NZ_JAZDRH010000033.1, from coordinate 6,861 downwards.
TGATCAAGCCGCTCGTGAGCTCGCAGCTAAGTTCATTGAAAACTTTAAAAAGTTTGATGTGTCTGAGGCTATTGTTAAAGCCGGTCCTGAGCTTTAAGTGCAATAGCTAAACAAATTAAAACCGCTTCTTAGGAAGCGGTTTTTTTATGGTGTATTAAACGCCAGTAAAAGACCATTGAAAGAATGCCGGTGTAAGTTGATTGGCCAGTAAAAAGCCTGATGTTTTTTGTAGTTCAGCCACCCACTCAGTGAGTGAGGAATAATTGCCTGAGCACAAATTATTACTGTCTATCTGTATGTTAGCCGAGCAGTGAAAAAATAAATGACAACTTAGTTGGTGTATTTTCTGGTCTTGGCATAGCTGGCGTGTGAGGTTGATATAAAAATAAGTACGATCATCTTTAGGTTGCAGAGCATACTGAAACACTAGCATGTCATTTTCACTGTAAGGCGTGATTTTTTTGACTTGATTTTGTAAATATAGCTGGCAGAACCTAGTTAAAAAAATAGCGGCTGTAGGCGCTTGTTGTACCCATCCTAGGCTGTTAAATAATCCATCATAAGTTGTGTGTAGCTCTTTAAATGGAGTCATATCTGGCATGAGTGTTAAGTAGCTTAAAGGTTGAGTCGTTCAGTTATTATTATGTTAAACAAGGTAAGGGCTTGATTTTCTGAGGCAGTAAGTTAAGTACTTTAACTATAAAAAGCTCAGGAAATATTAAAACCTTACTCTGTTACAAAATGTAGTGGCGGTAGCCTAACCATACAACATAATAGTTAAAAAGATATGAAACTTTTAGGCGGGAAGGGCTAAAGCTGCAATTAATTAAGCAGAAATGCATTAAATATGCTCTTTTTTCCGCAAACTAGATGCGTTGCTTGCTGTTGTGTAGTATAACTACAATCTTACTACAAATTGACTGCTAAGTTTCTGAACGCTATGTCCACCAATCTCTTACACCATATCTCGCAATCACGTGAATCACTGAGAAAGTCCGAACTTAAAGTGGCTGACTATGTGTTGGCTGAGCCTGCTGCTGCAATGCATAGCTCTATGGCGGATTTGGCGGCAATGGTAGGTGTAAGTGAGCCTACTATTGTGCGCTTTTGTCGTGCTATTGGCTGCTCAGGTTTTCAGGATTTAAAACTAAAACTGGCTCAAAGCTTGGCTTCAGGCGCGAGTTTTGGGCAGTTTGCAATCACTGAAAATGACTCAGTAACCGATTTTGCACTGAAGATTTTTGATACTACTTTGCATTCACTAATGGATGTACGTGAGCATCTTGATACCAATGCGTTAGAAAAAGCCATTGCTGTTATGGCAAAAGCGCAGCGTGTTGAATTTTACGGTTTTGGTGCCTCTGGTGCAGTGGCGTCTGATGCCCAGCATAAATTCTTTCGCCTCTTGTTAACAGCTGCCGCTTATAGCGACCCGCATATGCAAGCGATGAGTGCCGTCACATTAAAAGAAACAGATGTAGCCATTTGCATTTCACAATCAGGGCGATCAAAAGATCTTTTAACGACAGCTAATCTGGTACGTGAAACGGGCGCCATATTAATTACCTTATGCCCAAGTCAAACGCCTTTAGCTGAATTAGCCAGCATTCATTTAGCCATTGACGTACAAGAAGATACAGAAATCTATACACCACTTACTTCACGAATTGCCCACTTAGTTGTCATTGATGTTCTGGCAATGGGGGTTGCAATGTCGCGTGGGCCTGATTTAGTGAACCATCTAAAAAGTGTTAAACGCAGTTTACGCACCCTTCGTCTTTCAACAAAATCAGTCAAAGGCGAGAGCTAGTTTTGTGAGCTCGTCGTTGTTAACTTTGCAACGGCGCATAAAACTGGCAAAATTGTCCTCTTTTTTTACATTCTTTTGTGCGACGCTCTATTTGCGTTGCCAAATACGCCATTGCAAAATGGTTAAAACGGCTGAGGAAGTGTTATGGCTAATGCCACACCTGCATTAGAAGTTATTGATTTACATAAACGTTATGGCGATCTGGAAGTGCTACGTGGTATTTCTTTATCAGCTTATGATGGTGATGTGATCTCTATTTTGGGTTCTTCTGGTTCAGGTAAATCAACTTTTTTACGCTGTTTGAATCTTTTAGAAAATCCGCATGAAGGTAAAATATTCTTTTCAGGTGAAGAGCTTGCCTTAAAAAAAGAGCGTAAAACTGGCGAGTTAACAGCAGCGAGTCACTCCCAAATTAACCGTTTACGTACCCAGGTAGGCTTTGTTTTTCAAAACTTCAATTTATGGCCGCATTTAACTGTACTAGATAATGTCATAGAAGCACCGCGTCGTGTTTTAGGAATGATAAAGAAAGATGCAATTGCTATGGCAATGGAGCTGTTGGAAAAAGTAGGTATTGCAGATAAAGCCAATGCTTACCCTAATATGCTCTCAGGTGGCCAGCAGCAGCGCGCAGCCATTGCTCGTACTTTAGCCATGCAGCCCAAAGTTTTACTGTTAGATGAGCCAACCTCGGCGCTAGATCCTGAAATGGTACAGGAAGTATTAGGCGTTATTCGTAGCTTGGCAGAAGAAGGGCGCACCATGTTAATGGTTACCCATGAGTTAAACTTTGCGCGCCAAGTATCCAATAAAATTGTATTCTTGCACCGCGGGCAAATTGAAGCCCAAGGTACACCTGAAGAAGTGTTCAATAATACAACATCTGCTCGCTGCCAAGAATTTATGTCGAGCAACATGGCAAACCACTGGTAAGAGGGAATAACATGAAAAAAGTTACAGGTTTCGCACTGGCTGCACTAACAAGTTTATTTCTCGTTGGTAGTGCAGTTGCCGCTGAAAAGCTACGCATCGGTACAGAAGGCGGTATGCCACCTTTCAATATGCTTGATCCATCAGGCAAAGCAACAGGCTTTGATGTGGATATTTCCTATGCGTTATGTGAAAAGTTGAAAGCTGAATGCGATGTGGTGTTAGTAGATTGGGACGGCAGTATTCCTGCACTAAACGCTGATAAATTCGACTTTTTAGCCTCATCGATGTCGATTACCGAAGAGCGTAAAGGCGCTGTCTCTTTCACAGATGCTATTTATACCAATAGCCTGCAGTACATTGCTCCAAAAACAACCGACTTTAAAACTGACAATGCCAGTGTTAAAGGAAAAGTTATTGGTGCTCAGCGTGCTACAGTGTCCAGTATGTGGTTAGAAGACAATTTAGGTAGCGATATTGAAATCATGCTGTACGACAAAAATGAAGATGCCTTCATGGATCTAGCTGCTGGTCGTATTGATGCCATTCTTGCAGACAAGCTACTTAGCTGGGAGTGGTTAAATAGCTCAACAGGTAAAGACTTTGAATTTAAAGGTGACCCTGTGTTTGCTTCAGACAAAGTAGGTATTGCTGTACGTAAAGGTAATGAGCAGCTAACACAACGCCTAAACCAAGCGTTGAAAGAAATACGTGAAGACGGAACTTACGAAAAAATTAATGCTAAATACTTCCCTTTTAGCATCTATTAATCTTCACGCACTGCCTTGCTTAAGCAAGGCAGTAACATAAGTGTTTTAGTTAATGATTATTGATTTTCACGGCTATGAGAATGCCTTAATAAAAGCCTTTTTGTTAACAATGGAGCTAGCCTTTGTTTCGCTGGCTTTTGGTTTAGTTTTAGGCATTCTTGGTGGCTTAGCCAAAACCTCATCTAATGCTATTTTGCGAGCACTAGGCACAACCTACTCTACTATTGTGCGCGGTGTTCCAGAACTGCTGTGGGTGTTCCTAATTTATTATGGAACAGTAGGTGCAGTTAAAGCATTTGGCTTGTTATGGGGTATAAAAAACCTTGAGCTAAACACCTTTGCAGCGGGTGTTGTGGCGCTTTCGCTATGTTTTGGAGCTTATGCTACTGAAGTCTTTCGCGGTGCTTTACTGTCTATCTCCAAAGGTCAAAAAGAAGCAGGTTTGGCGTTAGGTTTGTCTGCGAGTCATATTTTCTTTCGCATTACTTTGCCCCAACTATGGCGCGTTGCACTGCCAGGCTTAGGTAATCTGTTTATGATTCTGATGAAAGACACCTCATTGGTTTCTGTCATTGGGTTAAGCGAGATTATGCGCACCAGTCAACTGGTTGTGCAGGGTACAAAAGAGCCTATTACGTTTTATACATTAGCTGCGGTTATGTATTTGAGTATTACGGTTATTTGTATGTTTGTACTTTACTTTTTAGAACGCCGTGTTAATCGTGGCTTTGAGCGAGGCCGCTGATGGAATGGGGCATTATTTATAACTCCTTGCCAAAATTATGGGAAGGAGCGCAACTAACCTTAGAATTAGTAGCTTTATCTGTAGTCTTGGGCTTACTGGTAGCCATACCTGTGGGTATCGCGCGCTCATCTGCAAAATGGTATATCCGCGCTGTGCCTTCTACCTATGTGTTTTTAATTCGAGGAACGCCATTACTATTACAGTTATTTTTTGTGTATTACGTTTTGGCTCAATTACCTGTTGTGCGTGAAAGTTTCCTTTGGCCTTATTTGCGCAAGCCTTATTGGTGCGCCTTATTAGCGCTTACGTTGCACACAGCAGCCTATATTTCGGAAATTATTCGAGGTTCGATCAAGACCATTCCTCGAGGAGAAATTGAGGCCGCACAGGCATTAGGCTTGAGCCGTTGGCAAACAATGTTCTATATCATATTGCCGCGAGCCGCCAGAATTGGCTTACCTGCCTATGGCAATGAAGTTATTTTAATGCTAAAAGCCAGTGCGTTAGCCTGCACTGTAACCTTAATGGAGCTAATGGGGGCCGCTAAGTACTTAGCATCACGCAATTACATGGCACTGGAAATGTACTTTGCTGCTGGTATTTTCTACTTGGTTTTATCTTTTGCCTTAATTATGGGATTTCGTGTTATAGAGCGCGGGCTACGTGTACGTGAAATTAACGGGCACTGATGCAATAACTATAGATGTTCTAAAGAATGAAGCGCTGATTGAGCGCTTCATTGCTATTGATACTTACTTAAAAAAATATGCATTTCTGTGGCGAAATAAAGCTTTTTATCACCTAGAGATGGCTTGGGAAGTGCAATTTCCAGCCTTATCTGGTTTTCTCCGAAATAGAAGTTTAGATCAAGCTGAGCAAGCCTGGTTAGCGGATGATCTAGCTAACGCACCTGAACCTTTCCCAAGTTTATTCAAACACTCGCAGGCACTCAGTCAGCTAGGTTTCTATCCTCAGCGAGCACTCACACGTCGGCCGGAACAGCTAATGCGCGATATTCCTGGGCGCAAATGGCAGCAAATACAAGCTTTTAGCGCAGCTATAGATGACGCCCAACATTGGCTAGATTGGTGTGCGGGAAAAGGGCATTTGGGGCGTTTCTTGGCCTATCCTCAAGCTCAGTCAACCTGCTTGGAATATGATCTATCCCTAGTGAAGTCTGGAGCGCAACTAAGCCAGCGATTGAACCTTAACGCACAGCATCATTTATGTGATGTGCTGACACCGCAGGTTAGCCGCTACTTTGTGCCGCAACAGCATGCCGTTGCACTTCATGCCTGTGGCGACTTGCACAGTCGCTTAATCACGCAGTCAGCACTTGCCCAAGTAGAACACCTATCTGTTGTTCCTTGTTGTTATAACAGAACAACACAGAACAACTATCATGGACTCTCGCAGGCCGCACAGGCATCGGCGCTTAAATTAAGCAAGGATGATTTAGCTTTACCTTTACAGACGACAGCAACTGCAGGTAAACGTGAAATAGCTAAGCGTAACCAATCTATGGCATGGCGTTTAGCCTTTGATGTGCTGCAACGCCAAGCACGTCAAGTAAATGAGTATCTTAATACGCCACCATTAAGCAACACATGGTGGCAGAAGTGCTTTGCAGATTGGTGTGTCGACTTGGCTGCGTTAAAAGAAATTCGGTTGCCAGCTTGGGTAGACTGGGATGAGTTAGAAAACACAGGCTGGCAGCGCTTGGCGCAAGTACGTAACCTTGAGCTGGTCAATAAGCTCTTCCAGCGCCCATTGGAATTATGGCTAGTGCTAGATAAGGCAATTTACCTGCAAGAGCAAGGTTATCAGGTTGAGTTAGGGCAGTTTTGTGATGCTCAGTTAACACCGCGCAACCTACTGATCAAAGCCTCCTTAAAAAAAACCTAGGTCATTGAAAAGCCTACTATTTTGGTTTTTTAATAAAAAACTAAAAAAAATCAAAAAAGGACTTTACAAGGGGGAGGGATTCTATATAATGCCACCCCATTGCCGGTATAGCTCAGTCGGTAGAGCAACTGACTTGTAATCAGTAGGTCCCGAGTTCGACTCTTGGTGCCGGCACCACATTCAAGCTTTTACATCACCAGATATGCTGTGAAAGCCCCGTAAAGACCCGCTTAGGCGGGTTTTTTCGTTTCTACATGCCCAAACATAACCAGACATATAACAGTTGTTCTTGTACACTACGGTGTACACTGAGATTAAAAATCGCATCTGGTGTACAAAGTGGCTGAGTCTAAATTCATTTCGGCATCTTTGCATTTGCGTGTGTTACATGTGTTACATGTGTTATTTCCCAGTGTTTATGCGGCTTACAGGCGTAACACATAACAAAAACCAATGTGTTACATGTGTTATGCGCCAGTCGTGATGCCTATTATGATAAGGCCTGACTAACCCCGACACTTTTTATGGTAAAAAGATGAACAACCATAAGGGGTTAAACATGAGCAAAGGCTATCGTTATTCAGATGAGTTTAAGCAAGAAGCAGTCAACCAAGTGACCCTCCATGGTTATGCTGTTGTAGACGTTGCTAAGCGCTTAGGCATCAGTGATAAGACACTGTACAACTGGATTAAGATCTTTT
>NZ_JAZDRH010000032.1:0-33270 GCF_047470865.1 Pseudomonas sp. F1_0610 | reverse complement strand
TTTTATTTTATTGCAATGTACTTAGTGGATTCTTATGCTACATTCCCTTAGGGTAGGGTTGCCAACGGATAGGTTATTGATAGGGTGAACATGCTCTTTTTATTGCGACAGCATAATTTTCTTCTTATTGGTTTTGCACTAAGCTGCTTACTTTGGTTAAGCGCGTGCAGTAGCAATACCTCTAATGCCAATCTACGCCATGAAGAAATCACGGGGGCTAATCCTGCTGCACAAGCTAATGAATTATTGCAAACAGATGTAAACCGCTTAACCACTATTAGTATGCGTAATAACCTGCATGGCCTTTACCAGCTGTTAACCAAGTTTTATAAACGCAATCCCCGTGAGTGGCGAAAAATTGCATCGACCCAACAGCAAGCGGAAGAGCTTATCCATCAAGCCATAGAGAATAATCAACGCTTACCTTGGTTAGAAAATCAAAATAGCATTGAGGCGCTCTACCTCGCCTTAGATCCTAGTTTCCAAGGTGATCGCGCTGGTACTTTAATTTACGCCCAAGCCCGTATGATTATTGATGCACACGGTGGGCATACCAAGTTTTATATTTCTGATGTGCTTAATGCAGAGTTTATTAATAATTCTGCACGCAATATTGAAATGTCGCTCTGGGTGCTACGTGATCGTAAAGATGCACAAGGACAGCCGTTATTACTTTCCAATGAGATATCTGAAAAAGGCTATAACGTAAGCTTTGCAATGGAATATGCCAAAATAATAGCTCGGCTTGACCTAGCTGCTTCTGTACTCGATGAGCGCTTTAGACGCCTAGGTGTGAATTATGTGCATAGCTTACTTTTTCTAACCTTACTCCCCATTCAATAAACTATTTAAACTATATAAAACTACAATACATATGCTAACTAGCTCAAGGAAAGTCTATGCCAACCTTTGGTAAACATGGCAAGTCAAATGTTGGTAATTTTACTTTTTTTACCTACAGGACTAGCCTGTGCTGATGTTTAGCTTTTTTAGTGTTAAAATAGGTTACTCATATTAAATTTTAGGTTTTTCAGCCTTTATGGCAATAATTTTATCTTTGATGGTTCATACTAGCCACTATAACTTAAAACTAAAAAGCACAGTGTTATATAAATTATATTGACCTCATATACCAATTATTTTTATTAAGATTAAAACGCTAGAACCAATATAAACATTGAACATTCTCAAGCGGTATGATTTAGATAATACTACCCAATACTCGAATCGAGATTCCGTTAGCCTGTATAATTATCTTAAATATTACAAAAGGATTGCTATATGACTTCTAATTATTCTGTCAGCCTGCACCCCCTTGAGCGTGAAGATCTATCTTTTGTCCATCAGTTGGATAACAATGCTAGCGTTATGCGCTACTGGTTTGAAGAGCCTTATATGGCTTTTGTGGAGCTTGCAGAGCTATATGATAAGCACATACATGACCAAAGTGAACGCCGCTTTGTAGTTGAAAACAATGGCGTAAAGGTAGGTTTAGTTGAATTGGTAGAAATTGACCATATTCACCGCAGGGCTGAGTTTCAAATTATTATTAGTCCTAGCCACCAAGGTAATGGTTATGCCAGCCAAGCAGCCCATTTAGCCTTAGAGTATGGTTTTAGCGTGTTAAATCTTTACAAACTTTATTTGATTGTAGATAAAGAGAACGTTAAAGCCATCCATATCTATAAAAAGCTAGGTTTTCACATGGAAGCTGAATTAATAGATGAGTTTTTTATAAATGGTAGTTATCGAAATGCAATTCGTATGTGCATGTTTCAGCATGAGTATTTTGCTTTAAAAGCAAAAAATGCGAGTTGATTTAACTGTTTGCCGCTGTATATTGCCCAGCAGCAACTATGGCTGAGTTAATAGCATTTCGTGCTTGTGGACTATTTTTCCAACAACTAGCGCTAAGCATTCTAGCAACCGTCTGCAGTATTTCATTGGCATCGGCTTGGGCTAGCTGCTTAAGCTGAGTAAAGCCAATTTGTTCTAAACGCGCTATTACTGTTGGGCCAACCCCTTTTACTTGTAATAAATAGGCTTTTTCCTGCTCAGAAAATGGCATCAATAAAAATCCTTGTTCGCTTAAACGCATAAAAAACCATTTATAAAAAGCCCTAAATCAGCATGATCCAGGGCTTTCACTGTATTTTTTACTGTAAACGAGGCGTTGCTTGCATCCCCATTTTAGTTGCTAGCTCACTGCTGATACTTGCACCTAATTTTTTCGCAAAACGATCTAAAGGGCTGTCTGTTACCGTGTAATTCACCAGGCGGCCTTCTGGAATTTTCGCTACATCACGCGCGACATAGCTACTGCTACCTAAACCGTCAATTAAGCCCATAGTTAATGCTTGCTCGCCTGACCAAATCAAACCGGAAAACAAATCAGGGGTTTCTTTTAGGCGATCTCCACGGCCTTTTTTCACTACCTCAATAAATTGTTTATGCACAGTGCCCAGTACGCCATCCCAAAATTGAGCTTCGTCTTGTTTTAACGGCTGGAAAGGGTCAAGAAAAGCCTTATGCTCACCGGATGTATAAGAACGACGTTCAACGCCTAGTTTTTCCATTGCACCAACAAAGCCAAAGCCTGCACCAGTAACACCAATAGAGCCTACTAAGCTTGCTTTGTCAGCGTAGATTTGATCCGCTGCACTGGCAATATAATAAGCACCAGAAGCGCCAATATCAGTAATCACCGCATAAACTTTAATATCCGGATGTAGGGCACGTAAACGATTAATTTCATCATATACATAGCCTGACTGAACAGGGCTGCCGCCAGGGCTATTAATACGGAAAATAATGGCTTTAACATCTGGATTTTTGTAGGCATTACGCAATGCACCAATGATACGATCAGCACTGGCATCTTCATTATCTGCTATCACACCACGAATTTCGATCACTGCGGCATGCTCACCTGTTGCTTCATTTGTGGCATTCATACCTGCAACAAAGGTCAATAAGATCACAAATAAATAAAGAAAGGTTAAGGACTTAAATAAAATTCCCCAACGTCGCGAGCGACGCTGCTCAACGGTGCTTGCTAGAACGGCTTTTTCTAGTAGTAGCCATGCTTTTTTTTCTTGCTTGTCATCTTGCGGTGGCAGATCAAACATGAAGATATCCTTACTAAGCGTTAATTATGCTGCTCTAACCAAGTCAGCAATTCAGAAAAATGATTTATACAAGCCACAGGCTGCTCTTGCGTTAGCTGGCTCAGCGATTGAGCACCATAACTTACAGCAATACTCGCCATTTTAGCATTAGTTGCCATTTGTAAATCGTAAGCTGAGTCACCAATCATAACAGCCTGATTAGGGGCTAACTGAAAATGCTGGAGAATTTCCTCTAACATCTGAGGGTTGGGCTTACTCTGGGTTTCATCGGCACATCGGGTGATGTCAAAAAAATCACTCATGCCATGCCCTTGCAAAATTCTATCCAGCCCTTTACGGCTCTTACCAGTAGCTACCGCTAAAAAATAACCCTGTGTACGCAACACCTCTAGAAGCTCAGGTACTTGTGGGTAAAATGCTGAAGGCGTGCTTTCTAAGTGAATATAAAAATCACTGTAAAACTGCAAAAAACGTCCACGTAGATCAAGGTCATCCGCATGCTGAGGATAAAGCACAGCAAAGGCTTTGTTTAGGGAAAGCCCAATAATATTGCGAATGCTTTGATCATCTTGCGCAGCTATATTAGTTTTCTGCTCAGCATAGTGCATAGCCGCCACAATGCGCTCAATTGAGTCAACTAAGGTGCCATCCCAATCAAACACCAGTAACTTAATCTTCGCCAACGAGTTTCTCCAGCGTTTCCTGCCACATGGTTTCTACAGGCGCTTCCAAGGTCAAGTGAGTGCCATCCGCCAAGGTAACGGCTAAGCCAACAGCATGTAAAAATAAACGCTTACCGCCTAGCTGACGTATCTCTTTAGTGAAATCATCGTCGCCATACTTTGCGTCACCGGCTATTGAATGCCCTGCATAACGAGCGTGCACTCGGATTTGGTGTGTTCTACCTGTAATAGGGCTAGCCTCTACCAAGGTGGCAAAATTGCCAAAGCGGCGCACCACTTTAAAGGTTGTGAGTGCTTCTTTGCCTTCTGGATTCACCTCAACCATGCGTTCTCCAGAACGCAAATTACTTTTCAACAAAGGCGCTGCAACCTGTTTGCGCGAGGCGGGCCAACTACCTCTGACCAATGCTAAATAGCGTTTGGTGATGCCGTCACCTCGCAACTGTTCATGCAAATAACGTAACATACTACGCTTTTTGGCGACCATGAGTAAGCCTGAGGTGTCACGGTCAAGACGGTGAACCAGTTCGAGTTCTGTGTATTTAGGATAAATCTGCCGTAATGCTTCTATCACCCCATAATTCAAGCCGCTACCGCCATGTACCGCAATGCCTGCTGGTTTATTTAAGACAATCAAGGCTTTATCTTCATAAACAATGGCCGCTTGCAAGCGATCTAATAGCCCTTGCGCAATAGGTGCAGGCTCATCCGTTTCGTTCACACGAATAGGCGGCACACGCACCACATCACCGGCCTTTAGTTTGTAATCTGGCTTGATTCTGCCTTTGTTTACACGCACTTCACCCTTACGCAAAATGCGATAAATCATCGTTTTAGGCACACCTTTTAAACGTGTGCGTAAAAAATTGTCGATACGCTGACCTTCAAGGCCCGGCGCAACCTCAAGTAGCTGTACGCCAGTTGAGATTTGAGTAGTAGTATTCGTCATATGTGTAGGATACAGATTTCTAGCAATTGAAGCACCCGCAACTTACTGTTATATTCCAAGCTCTCGTTGTTCTATTCACTCGATGTCTGAATTGCATAAACGTGCATAGATACTGTTAATCAAGCTCAACGATGGTCAAAGGTGTCGGGCTACCTTCTTTTGCCAACTGCAAAAGCAAATGCGTCCCGAAATTTAGTGTGCTGCTGCACTCTATTATTGCAGCAGTTTAGATAAACCGCTCTTGGAAAGCTTAGAGCAACACCCGATTTATCGAAGGATCTGTGTAGGGTGGAGATGTACATTGTTGGTTCTGCGTTTGTTTGATTTTTTAACTAGACGTTTCATCACGTCCGCGAATAGACATGATCCCTCCTCCTATTAATTTTGTTTGCCCCAAACAGCAAACAAGGAGACGCTGTCGCGACCTGCGCTTATATTAGGCTCAAGGTAAGCTAGACACGGCGAGCATTTCTCGCTGCGCGCCCCTCACTCCCCTCTTAAGGTCGTGTGTGCACTAACTTTTCCGAGATTTCGGAAATTTTGGTACATCATGAAAAGAATGTTAATTAACGCAACTCAACCTGAAGAGTTGCGTGTCGCCTTAGTTGATGGGCAACGCCTGTTCGACCTCGACATTGAATCAGGCGCCCGTGAGCAGAAGAAAGCCAATATCTACAAAGGTGTTATTACACGCGTAGAGCCCAGCTTAGAAGCTGCATTTGTGAACTTTGGTTCAGAACGCCATGGCTTTTTACCATTAAAAGAAATTTCACGTGAATACTTCCATAACGGTTATGACGGCAATGGCCGCATCAACATTAAAGATGTGATCAGTGAAGGTCAGGAAGTTATTGTTCAAGTTGAAAAAGAAGAGCGTGGTAATAAAGGCGCGGCCTTAACGACCTTTATCAGCTTAGCTGGTCGTTACATGGTACTGATGCCCAATAACCCACGTGCTGGTGGTATTTCTCGCCGCATTGAAGGCGACGAGCGGGCTGAGTTACGTGAGGCCATGGCTGGTTTAAATACACCTGCTGATATGGGTCTTATTGTCCGTACGGCAGGCTTAGGTCGTGGTACAGAAGAACTACAGTGGGATTTAGACTACTTAGTAAAACTATGGACTGCGATTAAAAGTGCATCCGATAGTCAAGTAGCCCCCCGCCTGCTTTATCAAGAAAGCAATGTGATTGTTCGTGCTATCCGTGACTACTTACGTCAAGACATTGGCGAAGTACTAATTGATACCGTTGACGCGCAAAACGATGCTTTAGATTTTATTTTGCAAGTTATGCCGCAGTATGCCAGCAAAGTAAAACTGTATGAAGATAGCGTACCTTTATTCAACCGTTTCCAAATTGAAAGCCAAATTGAAAGTGCTTTCCAACGCGAAGTTAAACTACCTTCCGGCGGCGCACTGGTTATCGATCCAACGGAAGCATTGGTGTCTATTGATATCAACTCTGCCCGCGCAACCCGTGGTAGCGATATTGAAGAAACCGCATTACAAACCAACCTTGAAGCGGCTGAAGAAATCGCGCGTCAACTGCGCTTGCGCGACATTGGTGGTTTAATTGTAATCGACTTTATTGATATGACACCGGCGAAAAACCAACGCATGGTGGAAGATCGTATGCGTGAATGCTTAGAAATCGACCGCGCCCGTGTGCAAATTGGCCGTATTTCTCGCTTTGGTTTGTTAGAGATGTCGCGCCAACGCTTACGTCCATCGCTTGGAGAAACCAGCGGTGTGGTCTGCCCTCGTTGTAATGGGCAAGGTGTAATTCGTGATATTGAATCTATTTCTTTAGCTATTTTGCGCCTAATTGAAGAAGAAGCCCTAAAAGAGCGCACTGCTGAAGTACGTGCTCACGTGCCTTTGCATGTTGCTGCCTTCTTACTAAACGAAAAACGCGTAAGCTTATTAAAAATTGAGCTACGCAGTAAAGTTCGTATTTTTGTTATCCCAGATGAACACTTTGAAACACCTAACTTTGAAGTTGTGCGTCTACGTGATGATAGCCCTGAGCTAACTAATAATGTCTCTAGCTACGAAATGGCATTAGAAGAAAGCGAAGAAGCGCCTCAACCATTAAGCTCAACGCGCACATTAGTGCGCGAAGAGGCCGCAGTTAAAGTAGTTCCTAGCGAACGTCCGTCTATACCTACGGCAGCTAAAACGGCAGAACAACCGAGCATGTTTAAAGGCTTAGTTCGCTCTTTAGTTAATTTATTTGCAGGCAGCAAAGAAGAAGCCCAGCCTGTTAAAACAGCGGAAACCACAAGCAACGCTAAACCGCAAGAACGCCGCCCAGCTCGTCAGCCGAACCGCCGCCGTGAAAACCCTCGCAATAACCGAGGCAATCGCAATGAGCGTGACGACGAACGCAGCAGTAATCGTAATGAGCGCGAGCAAGAAACACAAAATTCACGCCCAGAACGTAATCATGAGCGTAGCCAACAACGTGATCAGCAACGCGAAGAACGTCAGTCACGCAAACAACCTCGTGAGGAGCAACGTCATAATAACGAAGATACAGCTGAAACCACTAATACCGCGCCTACCCGTCGCGACCGCCCTCAGCGTGAAGAGCGTAAACCACGTGAAGAAGCCAAAGTGGATGTTGATATCAATGATGATTTGCTAGATAACGAACAAGACGATGACAGCCAAGATGATCGCCCTCGTCGTCGCTCACGCGGACAACGCCGCCGCAGCAATCGTCGCGAGCGTCAACGTGATGACCAGGTAGAAGCATCAGTAGAAGAAACTACTCCAGCAACAGATGAGGAGCAAACTCAACCTGTTGAACTGCAAGAGACTAGTAATAGCCTAACGACAACTGAAGACAGCAAAACCTTTGAGCGACCAGCTCGCCGAAATCGTTACCGTGAACGCAATAACGATGGTATTGCAGCAGAGGAAAATACTGAATCAACAGCCGAGCCAGAAGTGATTGCTCCTGCTGCTTCACTAGAAGCCACTGCAGAGCCTATCGCCACACAAGCAGCGAGCGTTGTAGAAGCTCAAGCAACGATAGCTACGCCAGTTGAAACAGCAACGCCAGAAGTACAAGCTTCTATTGAGACTCGTACAGAAACACTGGACTCACCTGTGACTGAAAATAAAGCTGATTCTCAGCCAGCTCAGGCCGCTGCACCTGTTATTGAGCACTCATCTACTCCAGCACCAGTACTAGAAACACCAGCTAAAGTAGAAGAAACGCCTGTAACCACACCAACTTTCACTGGTCGCGCGCTCAATGACCCTCGTGAACGCCGCCGCTTAGAGCGTGAAGCTAAAGCCAAGGCTGCGCTGGCTCAAGACAATACTACTGTTGCTGAGACAGCGCATAACGCAGTTACTACAGCCGCAGTAACTACGCCAGTAGCGGATTCAACACCTAGCCAGAATAACCAGTCAGTTATCGAGGTTGAAGTGGCTGAGCAAAACGTTGATGGTGTAAGCAGCTATGAAACAGTAGCGGTTATCAAACACCAAGACGCTTCTGTCATTCAAGAGGAAGTCAATGTTGAGTTAACTGAGCAACCTAGCTTGTTAGATTCAACAGCGACAAGCGAAGAAGACAAGCCTCAACAGTAATCTGCAACAAACAAAAAAGGGGGAAACATGATGTTTCCCCCTTTTTACTTTATAGCTACCGTGCCAACCATTCCTGCTTAGTTAAGCGTGTAATATGCTCAGTTCTATAGTCATTCAAAAATGGATTAAACTTATTTTCTTCAGTTCGTTGAAATTGGAAACCACACTTTTCTTGCGCTCTATGCGATTTTTGATTATCTGCATAATAACCGCACCAAAGATTATCTAACTCCAAATCACTAAAGGCGTAGTTAATCAATTGAGTTAAGGCTTCTGGAATTAAGCCTTTTCCCCAATAGGGTACGCCAATCCAATAAGCCACCTCAGCATCATTACCACCAATAACAAAATTACTGGCCTGTGCATCTAGTAAGCCAATACAACCAATCGCTTGATTTGTTTCTTTCAACACAACAGCATAAACTTGAGGCTGGCTAAAGACAGTACGGATAATTTCAGCACTTTCAGCAACACTTTCGTGGGGTTTCCAGCCAGCAATAGGACCAACTTCTGGACTTTTTGCATATTCATATAAATCTTCAGCATCACTAAGTTGCCATGGACGCAAGATTAAACGCTCAGTTTGTAATGACACTCTGTTCTCCTATACTTAATAAGCAGCTAAAATTGCTGACAACTGGTATTTTAAGAAACAAAGCTTCAATAGATAAGCGCACAACCTCGGTATAAACAGTACTTTTAACAACTAATGAATATTTTATGCACAAAACAACTTTATTAGATAAATCGGCTGCCTTCGCCATCGGTTATTGGGGTTTTGACCAAGATCTTGGGCAAATTTTAAAACTACCTTACTTGACCTTACTTATCTGTAATCAAGGGCGTGCTATTTTTGAAATTAATTTTAAAAAGTACATCGTCAAGAAAAACGACATCATAGTGCTTTATGATGATTCAATTGCTATTCCAAAGGCAGTTTCTAAAGCTTTCTTTTGCTCTTATATTCAGTTGGAAAAAAATTTAGCCGCTGAAGTAGCCTACCAACTGCCTAACCATTTGTTTGCATTTTTACAGCATACGCCTGTTTGCAAACCTAAAAAAATAGACCATAACGCGATGAAACATTGGCAAAGCCAAACATTTTTTATGCTAGAAAATGCCGCTGAATCTGCCAGTATTTTATTACGTAACCAACTGCAAAATTTCTTTCTTACTCTAACCGCCCGCTTACCTGAAGAAACCCAAGTAGCTAAGTCTAGCTATAGCCGTCAACAAATGTTGGCTTGGCGCTTTTGGGAAATGGTTGGTGAGCATTGCAAGCAACATAGAGAAGTGGCTTTTTATGCCAAGCAACTAAGTATTACACCGTTTTATCTTTCGCAAATTACCAAAAACTGCTTTAACGAGGCACCAAAAACCTTAATTGATCGCCAGGTTATCTTGGAGATAAAAGCCCTGCTGACCAATAAACAACTCTCAATTAAACGCATTGCTGACCAGCTTAGCTTTGATGATCCAGCCTATATGTGCCGTTATTTTAAACGACATACAGGCACCACATTAACAGCTGCTCGATAATCAATGAAAAGCACCATAGCTATTATTTATTTTGTACTGCTGAGCAATCTGCTCTTAGTCCAACACAGTACAGCAGCTAGGATTATTTACGAAAATAATCTACAACAGGCTATTCCTGAGGATTGGCAAATACTCAATCCCGACTGGAGCAGTACGTCTCAAGGCTGGAGAGGCGCTAAACACAATGGTAACTGGGCAATATTACAAAGCCCTATACAGCTACCTGAAAATTATGAAATCACTTTTAGTAGCCAATTAGAGGCCGACTCAGTCTTAGTAGAGGTAATGCTAAATTTAGCCGTGGATGAGCATTCTGCTGGACAGATGTACCGCTATTTAGGTGTTTTATACGGTGCTCTAAACAAAACTCTACAGTTTGAAGACCGTTCTTTATATGCGCCTGCGTATATGGGCGAAGAACACTATAGTGCTCAAACTGAAGATAATATTGGCCGCCTCCCACAAGCACATATTGAGATCAGTACTAACTGGGTAGACTGGCGTATTTTAAAACTCGGATCAGATATTTATATCTGGCTCAATCAAGAAGAAATAGCGCACTACAGTGATAGGCTTAACGTGGTGCCTAATAAAGGACGTTTAGGCTTTGTTGTGAATGGCTCTGTTTATTTAAAAAATCTAAAAGTACGGGCTTTAGACCCAGAAGAAATAAAAAAGCCTGAGTATTTCAACAACAAAGCTAGTTTGTGGAACCGCGGATATATTCTTTTTCAATAAAACCTATTTAGGCTGTTAGCAACAACCTAACAGCCTCTTGATTTTTCTGTGTAGCAATCATTAAGGCTGTATTACCTTTTATATCTTGAATCTGGGTATCTGCTTGTTGGGTTAACAAATACTCAACAATATCACAGCATCCATAGTAGGCGGCAAACATCAGTGGCGTGTAACCATCTTTAGCTTGAGCATTCACCTGAGCGCCTACTGCTAGTAACATCTGCACATTAACTAAACTACCCTCGATACAAGCCGACATTAACGGTGTCAGCTTTTTAGTAGATGAGGTATTTACCTGCGCCTTGTACTTTAACAATAGGCGAATGCAATCTGTATGCCCATTCTGAGCAGCCCAGTGCAATGCTGTAAACTTTGCTTTATCTAATAGATTAGGATTGGCTCCATACGCCAGTAAAGCCTCTACATTAGCCGCTCGACCTACTTCTGAGGGGGTGAATAAAGGCGTTTGTTTATCACTGCGGTTTTGCAAATCAATGTCTGGATTAGATTTTAGAGCAGCCATTAAAACGGCTAAATTGGCTTGGCGCGCTGCATAATGCAGTAGGTTATTTCCAGCTTTATCGCATAATAGAGGGTCGGCACCTTTGCTTAATAACCTATTAAACTCTTCTAAATCGCCTTTCCAAGCGGCTAACATCAAAGGAGTTTTCCCTGTTGCGTCCACTGTATTTAGCTCTTACTCCACTCTCGTCACCCTATTAACTGAAAATCAGACCTACTTAAAATAAGAGAGCTTCCTAAATAGGCAGCGTAATTTTGCACTATCTGTGAAAAATAGTGCATAACTCAACACACAGTTGTTGTTTTTTCTGATACAACAGAAAGTGAAATTATAAGGAGGTTGTATGTCTAAATCTATTCGTGGAAAAATCAAAGCCGCTAAAAATGCTGTAAAGAAACAAGAGAAAAAATTGAAAAAACTTAAGAAAAAAGCACGCAAGCTCACTAAGAAAAAACGTTAAGAACATAAGCCCGATTATTCGGGCTTATTTTTTGGTTTAAATAATAGCCTTAAAAGTATTGATCTAGACCACAGTTTACGGGCTAGCATTCGCTGAAAATGTATATACAATGACTATACATCTTGATTGCTAGCCATATTTAAGAAGCTTGCTATGAGTGAAGAAAAAAAGAACCTTAAAAAAGCTAACAAGAAAGATAGTCAGCTTTTAATTCGTATTAGCGCTAAAGAGCGTGATGATTTTATTCAGCTGTGTGAACAGCTTGACACCAGTGCGGCGCGTGAACTTAGAAGCTTTATTCGCAGCTTTATAAAAAAGCAAAGAAAACAGTTAAATTCCCTTAGTGAATCTGGAGAAAATAATGTCAAAGTCAGTGAAGAAACAAATCAAAACCTGCAAAAATAAAATTGCTAAGCAAGAGAAAAAACTTAAAAAGCTAAAAAAAGCAGCTAAGAAATAAACTTAAAGCCCGATTAATTAATCGGGCTTTTTGCAGATTACGTTTGAGCTAGCACAGGCTGCACTGGTTCAGATCTAACAGTCACCCACCTAGAGTATTTGCGTTCATCGAGCTGCTTTACCAATCACCGCCTAAAGCTGCAATCAGCTGAGCAGTCACCGCTAAATAAGTAGATTGGCTTGATAATAAACTGCGCTCAGCACTTAATGCAGCCGTTTGTGCATTAACAACGCTTAAATAATCAACCATACCTTGCTGATATTGGTTATTAAACAAACGTAAATTTTCTTGAGCGGCGGTGAGCGCTTCCTGCTCAACCTGCATGGCTCGCTCTAATACTTGTAATTGTGCTAAGGCATCTTCGACTTCACGAATAGCAACCAAGGTGGTTTGACGGTATTGCGCTACTGTTTGATCGTACCTTGCACGACTTTGCTCTAACCTCGCTTTGCGAGCACCTGCATCAAATAAGGTTAAAGCAAATGAAGGCCCTAATGACCAAAAACGATTGGGTGCCGTCAACCAGTGAGCCATTTGGTTATTTTGATAACCACCTGCTGCATTCAAGGTGAAGTCTGGAAAGTAAGCCGCTTTTGCTACACCAATTTCCGCATTGGCAGCAATGACTTTAGCCTCTGCTGCTGCAATATCGGGACGACGTTCCAATAAACGAGAAGCCAAGCCTACAGGAACAGGCTGTACTTGGGGTATTTGCTGATTAGCGGCAATGCGAAATTGGGCTGGGGTTAAACCCAAGAGTAAGGCGATTGCATGTTCGTAACGGCTGCGCTGCCAATCTAAGTCTAAACGCTGTGCCTGAGTTGATTTTAGCTGGGTTAATGCCTGTGTAACGTCTGAACGATTAGCCACGCCTGCTTTATAACGATTTTCGGTGAGCTGCAAGCTGCGTTCGTAGGCCTTTAGGGTTAAATCATAAAGGCGGATGTGTTGATCAAGCACCCTCAGCTGAACATAGTTTTGCACCAGTTCGCTTTGCAAACTTAAGCGCATAGCTGCCCAATCTGCCTCGCTAGCAGCTAAATTGGCTTCACTGGCTTCTACTTGACGACGTACCTTACCCCACACATCAAGCTGCCAACTTAAACCTAGACTAGCATCATTGGTTTTACTAATTCCTGATTCGACACCACGGCGACTACTAGAAACCTTTGCATCTAACTGTGGAAACAATGCTGAGCGACTGCCCCCTACTAAAGCACGGGACTCACGCCAAGCTGCCTCTGCCGCCGCTAAGCTTTGATTGTTATCGTTTAACTGCTGTACCAGTTGATTTAAATACCCATCAGCAAAAACTAACCACGCATTAGCATCACCTGCCGCTAACTGAGGCGCCGCATTTTTCCACCCATCGACATGGCGAAACTCAATTAACGCTGTTTGCTCAGGGCGCTGATAGTCTGGTCCTACTGCACAACCTGTGATGAATACACTGACCGCTAAAGCCAACGTTAAGGATTTAATATTCATAAGCTAGTTTCCACAGTTGCTGGCACTTTGGATTTATTAAAGCGCTGGCTTAAACGGTCAAAAAACAAATACACCACTGGCGTGCTAAAGAGCGTTAATAACTGGCTAAGCACTAAGCCACCGATAATAGCTAGGCCTAACGGTTGACGCATTTCAGCACCAGCTGCGCCACTAATAAGTAAAGGTAATGCGCCTAAAATAGCGGCCATTGTGGTCATCATGATAGGCCGAAAACGTTGCATACAGGCTTCACGAATAGCTTGCACTGCGGGCATTTGCTGTTCACGTTGAAATTGCAATGCCAGATCGATCATCAAAATAGCATTCTTTTTCACTACACCAATGAGCAAGAATAACCCCAGTAGTGAAATCAAACTAAACTCACCGCCTGTTAGTTTAATCGCTAACAATGCACCCACACCGGCTGATGGTAAGGTGGAAAGAATGGTCAAAGGATGCACATAACTTTCATACAAGATGCCTAATAATAAATAAACAATGCCTAATGCAAACAGCAGCATAAAGACTTGTTCGTTTTGATTTTTTTGGAAGGTTTGTGCGTCACCACCTAAGCGCCCTTGAATATCTTTTGGTAACGCAATAGTAGCGACTGCTTTTTCAATAGCTGTAGTAGCCTCACTTAAACTCACTCCTTCAGAAAGTGCAAAGTTGATCGTTTCAACAGCAAATTGTCCTTCATGGGTTATGCGATCAGGCTGCAAGGTATTTTCCCATTTAGAAAATGCAGATAAGGGTACTTTTTTTCCACCTTTAGTAATGACCTGCAATTGCTCAAGCGCCTGCGCTGAACCCACATACTGTGGTGCAATCTCCATCACTACGCTGTACTGGTTTAAGGTTTCATAAATGGTTGATATTTGCCGCTGGCTAAAGGCGTTATTTAACAATGCTGTGACCATTTGCATATCTACACCTAAACGCTCGGCAGCAGGACGATCTACATTAAGGGTGACTTGTGGCGCACCGCGCCCTTCTTTAGCATCAATATCTGTTAGCTCAGGCAAGGCTTTTAAAGCATCGCGCACTTTAGGTAGCCATTCATTTAACTGGTCAATTTCACTGGCAAGTAATACATAGGAATACTGCGAGCCGTTACCGCCTTGCCCCCCCGTATTAATATCTTGATCAGGCCATAAAAATAGGCGCGAACCAGCTACAGAAGGAATCACATTGCGTAACCGTTCTGCCACTTTTTGCGAACTTTCACGCTGATCCATGGGCACTAAGCGAACAATTAGGAAAGCATTACTATTTCCAATAAATCCCGCAACGCTCTCAATGTCTTTATCCTTCATTAAGGTTTGCCGATACAGCTCCATTTTCGGCTCCATGCTAAGATAAGAGAGGCCATCATCACTGCGGATAAACCCCATTAGTTGGCCTGTATCTTGCTGTGGCATAAAGGTTTTCGGCACGCTAACAAATAGCCAGATATTGAGCGCAATGGTTAATAACAAGCCAAAAATAGTGATCACTCTGTGCGAGAGCGACCAATCCAAGCCCTTGCTATACATGCGCACAACCCATGCACCTAGCGCAGTTAGCCAAGCTGGCGTTTCTAGCTTTTTACTTTGTTTTTCCGCTTTTAACCAATAGGCGCACAACATTGGTGTTAAGGTAAGAGAAACTAAGAGCGAAATAATGATGGCTATGGTTAAGGTGAGAGAGAACTCTCTAAACAGCCGCTCAACAAAGCCGCCTACAAATAAGATAGAAATAAATACCACCACCAGCGAGGTATTCATCGACAACAAAGTAAAGCCAACCTCTTTGGAGCCATCCAATGCTGCTTGGAAAGGTTTTTTTCCCATGTGTATATGGCGCGAAATATTTTCCAATACAACAATGGCATCATCCACCACTAAACCTGTGGCAATAATCAGTGCCATTAATGAAAAATTATTCAGGGAAAACCCCATCAGATACATGGCAGAAAAGCTGCCAATAAGAGAAACAGGTACAGCTAATGCGGGAATAATTGAAGAACGCCAATGTCCTAAAAATAACCAAACCACAAACATAACCAGTATGGTTGCAATCACCAAGGTTTGTTCGGCTTCATGTAAGGTGCCACGAATAATGCTGGATCTATCTTCTGCCACAGTTAATTCGACCGTAGCTGGCAGCACAGCACGTAACATGGGCAATTCTTGATTGATACTTTCAATGGTTTGAATAATATTTGCGCTAGCTTGGCGATTTATCACCAATAACACCGCATCTTGATGGTTAAAAAAACCACTGTTATAGCGATTCTCTTCGCCATCATAGACTTTAGCGACATCACTTAAACGTAGCGTAGCACCGTTTTCATGTCGCAATACAAGATTGGCATAGTCTTGGGCTTTATGTAATTGATCGTTGGCTTGAATTTGCCATTGCCGATCGCCTTGCTCTACATGGCCTTTGGGCTTTTGTACGTTGGCTGTTGATATTGACTGGCGTACTTCATCCAAAGCAATACCATATTGTTCTAGCAGTCGTGGCTCCAGCTCAACGCGCACCGCAGGCAAAGAGCTTCCGCCAATTTGCACATCTCCCACACCTGTTACTTGCATTAATTTCTGCGCCACAATGGTGGACGCCAGATCATACAACTGCCCTTTGCTAAGCACTTCACTGGTCATTGCAATGACCATAATAGGCGATTGTGATGGGTTATATTTACGATAGGTTGGCATGCTACGCATACCACTAGGTAGCAATTCACGGGCGGCATTGATAGCGGCTTGAACTTCACGGGCAGCCGTATTGATGTCTTTATCTAATTCAAATTGCAAGACCACCTGTGTGCTGCCAAGTCGGCTACGACTAGACATTTCGTCAATCCCAGAAATACTACCTAAGGCACGTTCTAAAGGCGTTGCCACTGTGGCTGCCATTACTTCTGGGCTGGCTCCAGGTAAACTGGCTTGCACACTTATAACGGGGAAATCCATGTCTGGCAAAGGTGATACAGGCATTAAACGAAAGCCTAAAATACCTAACAGCACTATGGCCACAGTTAATAAGGCTGTCGCCACTGGCCGTGTAATAAAAGGTGCCGACAAACTCACGGCTGCACCTCGGCTTGCCGCGATTGCTTCCAACGCAAACTTAAGCGATCAAAGAACAGGTAAATAACTGGCGTGGTAAACAAGGTTAATAACTGGCTCAGCAACAAGCCGCCCACCATAGTAATACCTAGTGGTTGACGTAGCTCTGCACCTGATCCTGAGGCTAGCATCAGAGGAATGGCGGCAAATAAGGCGGCCATGGTTGTCATTAAAATAGGTCTAAAACGCAATAATGCTGCTTGAAAAATCGCCTGTTCGGGGTTCATTCCGTGCTCGCGCTCAGCATCTAAAGCGAAATCGATCATCATAATGGCATTTTTCTTCACAATGCCAATGAGCAAAATAATACCGATAATCGCAATCAAATTGAGATCATTGCCCGTCACCATTAAGGCGAGTAATGCGCCAATCGCTGCTGATGGCAAGGTAGAAAGAATAGTGACAGGATGAATATAGCTTTCGTACAAAATGCCCAATACCAAATACATGGTAACAACAGCCGCTAATATCAACCAAACCGTGCTGGACAACGACGCTCGAAAGGCTTTAGCCGCACCTTGGAATTCACTTTGTACTGAAGCGGGCATATCTAATTGTGTTTGTGTCGCCTCAATAAACTCAACTGCTTCACCTAATGAAACGCCAGGTGCTAAGTTAAACGACACGGTAACCGCAGGAAACTGTCCTATGTGGCTAATTACTAAAGGCGCAGCTGTTTCATGCAAAATAACAAGGTTCGATAAGCGCACAGCCTGACCTGAATTGCTAGGCACATAAATACTATTCAGTGCTGCACGGGCATCTTGACGATTATTAAAGCTTTCTAATACCACCCGATATTGGCTAGTTTGGGTAAAGATGGTGGATATTTGGCGCTGACCAAATGCATCGTATAAAGCATCACTGATGGCCGATACACTGACACCTAAACGCCCAGCCATATCTCGATCTAGGTCTAAGTAAAATTGTGCGCCTCGGTTTTGCAGGTCACTCGTAACATCGGTCAATAGTGGGCTTTTACTCAGTTCTTCAACCAAAACAGGCGTCCACTCTTCAAGAAAAGCCTTATCTGGTGACTCTAAACTGAATTGAAAGCGCGTACGACTGACACGATCTTCAATGCTTAAGTCTTGAACTGGCTGCATAAATAGCTCAATGCCCACAACTTTGGCTAAGCTTGGTTTCAAGCGCTCTATCACTTGCTGAGCCGTTACATCACGCTGTGCAAAAGGCTTTAAGTTGATCAGCATGCGCCCTGTATTTAAGGTTGCATTGTCACCATCAATACCAATTTGTGAAGAAACGCTATCTACAGCAGGATCTTGCAAAATAACCTCCACCAGTTGTTGCTGACGTTTTGCCATTGCCGTAAAAGAAACCGTTTGAGAAGCTTCAGAAATACCTTGAATCACACCTGTATCTTGGTCAGGGAAGAAGCCTTTAGGAATAGCTATCCATAGCACAACTGTAAATACAAAAGTCGCCACTGCCACCCAAAGCGTTAAGACTTGATGCTTTAATACCCACGCCAAGGTACGGCTATAAAGCTCAATGGTCGATTGCAACCAGTCTTTTTTCTGCTCTGAATGATTTTCTGCTTTAAGTAAACGCGCACTCATCATGGGTGTTAGCGTCAGAGAAATCACCAATGAAATTAAGATGGCTACCGATAGGGTAATAGCAAACTCACGGAACAGCCGCCCTACCACATCCTCCATAAACAGCAATGGAATTAACACCGCAATGAGGGAAAAAGTTAACGAAACTAGAGTAAAACCTATTTGCTTAGCGCCTTTAAGCGCGGCATTCATTGGCGTTTCGCCTTCTTCAATATGACGAGCAATATTTTCCATCATCACAATGGCATCATCGACCACAAAACCAGTCGCAATAGTGAGCGCCATTAAAGTGAGGTTATTTAGCGAAAACCCCGCTAAGTACATGATGCCAAAGGTGCCTACCAGTGACAGCGGTACGGCGATAGATGGAATAATTGTTGCAGAAAAACGCTTTAAGAAAATAAAGGTAACCAGTACCACTAAGGCAATGGCTAAGAAGAGCTCAAACTGCACATCATTAACCGCTGCACGAATGGTTTGCGTTCGGTCCGTTAACACAATAACTTCTAAACTAGCTGGCAAACTGTCAATAATATGTGGCAATAATTGGTTAATTCGCTCGACAACCTCAATAACGTTAGCGCCTGGTTGGCGCTGAATATTGAGTAGCACAGCTTGATTTTCATTTGCCCATGCTGCTAAACGCTGGTTTTCCGAACCCGCTATAATGCTCGCCACATCACCTAAGCGCAAGACGTTGCCATCTTCATGTTTTAAGATCAGATTTTTATAATCATCCACTGAACGTAGCTGATCATTTGCATCCAATTGCGTAATACGTGAAGGGCCATCAATACTACCCTTCGGTTGGTTGACGTTAGAGCGCGTAATCACAGAGCGCACATCAGCCATAGTTAAGCCGGCGGCAGCCAATAGTTGAGGGTTAGCTTGAATCCGTACTGCTGGGCGTTGGCCACCGCCAATGCTAACCAATCCCACACCTGTAATCTGCGCTATTTTTTGCGCCATGCGGGTATCAACTAAGTCGTTAAGCTCAGGCAATGGATCTGTTTTTGAGGTAATAGCTAAAGTAAGTACTGGGCTATCCGCTGGATTAACCTTGTTATACACAGGTGGAGCAGGTAAATCGCTAGGCAATAAGTTAGTGGCTGCGTTAATTGCTGCTTGCACTTCTTGTTCTGCTACGCCTAAATCTACATCTAAGCTAAAGCGTAAATTAATAACAGAGGCGCCACCTGAGCTTGTGGAAGCCATTTGTTCTAAGCCAGGCATTTGCCCAAATTGGCGCTCTAGCGGTGCTGTAACAGCGCTGGTCATCACCTGTGGGCTAGCGCCTGGATACAGCGTCATAACCCGAATAGTTGGATAATCCACCTGTGGCAAGGCAGCCACTGGCAACAACCGATAGGCTAAAATACCAGCCATTAAGATAGCGACCATCAGCAAGGTAGTCGCTACTGGACGCAGAATAAAAGGACGTGAAATATTCATGCGCTTACTCTTTAGCAGCTGCTGGTTCGCTTCCTGAAACAGAGATACCTAATGAGGGCTCCTCAATAACTGCGTCTACTTTAGTGCTAGGTAATGGCTGAACACGTTCAATTTTACTGCCTGTGCGCAAGCGGTCGACGCCCTCTAGTACTACTGTTTCCCCTGCCACTACACCACTGATCAACATTGTGGTTACGCCATCAGTACGGGCAACTTCGACAGGCTGTACTTGAACTATGTCATCACTGCCAATCTTCCAGACAAAACTGCCTTTTGCGCCATATTGCACGCTATCTGCTGGAACTAATAAGGCGTCTGGATAGGTTATGGTGTGCAGGCGCACATTGACAAACTGATTAGGAAACAACAAGCCTTCTTCATTGGTGAAACGCGCTTTTAAACGAATACTGCCGGTGGCAACATCCACTTGGTTATCTATGCTATCTAACTCACCCACAGCTAACAGTTCAGTTTCATCACGATTCCAGGCTTGTACGCGCAACTTCTCACCTTGTTTAAAAGGTTTAATTACGCTCAATAAATCGCGCTCAGGTATGGTGAAACTAACTGCTATAGGTTGATCCTGAGTAATAGTGACGATTTCTGTACTATTGGCGGCCACGATATTGCCTTGGTCAACTTTGCGCAAACCTAAACGACCCGCTATAGGTGCATGAATAGTGCTATGTTTAAGATCAAGCTCTGCTTTATCTAGCTGCGCTTGGCGCACCTTAATAGTCGCACGTTGCTGGTTAACTGTAGCTTGCTGTGCATCCAAGGTTTGTTGCGCAACAGAATCTTGTTTGATCAGGTTTTTATAACGTACTAATTCTTTTTCAGCATGGGTTAGCTGGGCCTGCTGCTCGGCTAATGCACCTCGTGCTTGCGTTACTTCAGCTTGATAAGTGCGAGGATCAATCTGCGCTAAAACATCACCTGCTTTAACGTACTGCCCTTCTACAAACTTAATCCCAACTAACTCACCACCTACTTGACTGACTACACTGACATGGTTCCACGCCGTAACCGTACCTAATGCTTTTAACTCAACGGCAAAAGGTGCTTTAACAACATCAACTGCGGTTACAGGTACAGCCGTTAAACTGGTTGCGCCTCGCCGCCAAGGTCGACCATCTTGCTCTGTGGTTTTAGATTGCGGCCAAAAATACCAAAGCAACCCAATAAGTAGCAAAGCGAAGAGGACTAAAGAAATAATTTTTTTTGCAGAAGATGATTTTTTCATTGATAAGTCAGACATGTAGACAAGCATCCATTTTCACTATGAATGAAGATAACAGGCTTGGTCTAGGTTGGAAGCTTCTTTACGTGTTTTTTACGTTCAGTTAACTGTTTTATAGCGTTTTTATTATTTTGCAGGGAAATAGACCACTAAATCAGCGGCAGATTAATACCTGCCGCTGTTATTTTACACTTAGGCTAATACAGCCAGCGCCGCTTCATAGTCAGGTTCAGACGCAATTTCAGCGACTAATTCGCTATAGAGCACTGTGTTATCTTCATCTAACACGATAACAGCTCGTGCACCTAATCCTGCTAAAGGACCTTCAGCGATATCTACACCATAGGATTGGAAGAAATCTGGATCGCGCATAGTAGAAAGTGTGCGCACACGATCTAAACCTTCAGCACCACAAAAACGTGATTGCGCAAACGGCAAGTCCGCAGAAATACACAGCACACGTGTATTTCGTAAGTTAGAAGCTTGTTCATTAAAGCGACGAACGCTAGTTGCGCAAACTGGGGTGTCAATGCTTGGGAAAATATTTAGAACCTTGCGCTGACCGTCCATGCTGGCTAAAGAAATTTCTTCTAATGTAGCGCCAACTAAAGCAAATGCAGGAGCTGTCTCGCCTTTTTCTGGGAAGTGTCCATCAATACGGATAGGAGCACCTTTGAATGTAACCTGTGACATCACACATTTCCTTTATTAATTAATGTAGCTAGCCAGTAAGCTAACAGACTTACATTTACTGTTTATTAAAATAATCACGCGTTAGTCGAATCACTAACGGGCTTAATAATAATAGCGATAACAAGTTTGGCAATGCCATTAAACCATTTAAGGTGTCAGCCAGTAACCAAACAAAGTCTAACTCAGCCAACGCCCCAACAGGCAACACTACCACCCAGACTAAACGGAATGGGATGATAATTTTACTACCAAGTAAATACTCCCAACAACGCTCGGCGTAGTAACTCCATCCCAATATTGTAGTAAACGCAAAAATAATCAGGGCTGTGGCTAAAATATAACCACCGCCGGCAAAAGCAGATTCAAAAGCAGCAGTTGATAAGGGCGCACCATCTAACCCTGAGTTAATCCACACCCCACTACAAATAATTGCAAGCCCCGTCATAGTGCACACAATAATGGTGTCAATAAAGGTGCCCATCATACCAATTAAGCCCGACTGCACTGGGTTTTCACTAGCACCAGCAGCCTGTGCAATACCTGCACTACCCAACCCAGCTTCATTAGAAAAAATACCACGCGCCACACCTGCTCTTAATGCTGCAATAATAGTAGCACCAGCAAAGCCGCCTGCGGCTGCATGCCCGGTAAAAGCTGACTCAAAAATAAGTGCAAAGGCATCAGGAATAGCTTGGTAATTGACCGCTAATACTGCCAAGGCCGCAAGCACATAAGCTACACACATAAAAGGCACTAAAACCTGTGCTACGTTACCTATGCGTTTAATGCCCCCTAATACCACCAGGCCGACTACCACCATTACCACACAGCCTGTTACCCACGTTGGCACATCAAAAGTACGATCTAAAGCACCAGCCATACTATTAACTTGCACCATATTACCGATACCAAAGCTAGCCAAGCCGCCAAATAATGCAAAGGCAAAAGCCAACCAAGCCCAACGGTGCCCTAAGCCATTTTTAATGACATACATGGGCCCGCCAACAAAGTGTTCTTTATCATTTTTTTCACGAAAATGCACCGCCAACACGACTTCAGCATATTTAGTCGCCATACCCACTAATGCGGTACACCACATCCAAAACAGCGCACCTGGACCACCAATCATAATAGCGGTTGCTACACCTGCAATATTGCCTGTACCAACAGTAGCTGCCAGCGTAGTCATTAAGGCAGCAAAAGGTGAGATATGGCCTAAACTATCATCTGCTTTAGTTCGCCCTTGCCACATTTCGCGAAAACCACGAAAAATATTACGCAGTGGCATAGCCTTAAGCGCCAGCATGAGGAAAGCGCCTGTACCTAAAATCGCAATGAGCATAGGGACACCCCAAACGAGCTCATGGACTTTTATCACCGTGTCTTCTATCACTTGAAAAACTGTAGCAATCACAATTATTAACCTAGAACCTTATAAAGATCACACAGTTTGCAACACAAATCGTAGCGGTCAAGTTATTTTTTATACAAAAAAACTATTTATTTGCCTTAGCACCAGAAAAAATCAAGAAAAATAGAACAAGATCAGGGAAACGCATTAAAACTAAATAGTTTAATATTTTTAGATAGCTCAACTCACTTGATAGCTTTTGTTAAAACACTGTAAATGACCAATAGGTTTCAGACAAAATCAACCAGATTCGTTACCATAGATTACCGTTAAGTAACCTGTTAACTATTATGAATGCTGCCAAACGCTATGAGATATTTCGCCGTTTGCGTGAAGAAAATCCAAACCCAACAACAGAGCTAAAATACAGCAGCACTTTTGAACTGCTGATTTCTGTGATTTTGTCCGCGCAAGCTACAGATGTGGGAGTCAACAAAGCAACTGATCTGCTCTATCCCGTTGCCAACACTCCAAAAGCTATTTATGACATGGGACTCGATGAGTTATACAAATACATTAAAACTATTGGTTTGTATAAAACCAAAGGCAAAAATGTTATTGAAACCTGCCGCTTATTATTAGAAAAACATAATGGCGAAGTGCCTAACACGCGCGAAGAACTCGAAGCCTTACCTGGTGTAGGTCGTAAAACAGCTAACGTAGTACTAAATACCGCGTTTCGCCAAGTGGCGATGGCTGTAGATACACATATTTTCCGTGTGAGCAACCGCACAGGTTTAGCGCCTGGTAAAAACGTACTTGAAGTTGAGCAAAAATTATTGAAGTTCGTACCCAAAGAGTTTCTATTGGATGCCCATCACTGGCTTATCTTGCATGGGCGCTATACTTGCCAAGCGAGGAAGCCACGCTGCGGCAGTTGCATGATTGAAGACTTATGTGAATATAAAGAAAAAAATATTGATTAATTAACTATTTAATGATTTTTCTATGATATCAATAGAAAAATTTAATTTCCCAGAGCTATCAGATTATAGCTATAAGGTGCGCCATAAGTGGTATAGCCATGGGAGTCCATTCTATGAGTAGCAGTGAAGAGCTAGAACTAGATGATCAATTTGAAGAAGATAGCGATAATGTTGTCGACGACGATGCCGCTCCAAGTGAATCTTCTAAAACTAACCTAACTAAGCGTTTAATTATCGACAGCCTTCTAGAAGAACGCCGTTTACGCAAAAAACTAGATGACTATGACTTTGATCTAGACAGCGATGATTGAAAACAAAGTGATAGTACTCCCTCATAAAAACGCCTGATATTAATCAGGCGTTTTTATATTTCTAGGCATCACCCAAGCAGTACTCAAAAGTATCAGGGCATGCATGCGTCCAAAACTTCTGGAATAAAATGTGATCTGGTAGATTATCCTCATCCAATAGCGAACCAGGCGTTAGTTGGTGATGTATCACCTCCATAGAACGTGCCGATACTGATGAGGTTCGGTGAATAATATGTTCTGGTCCTAAATCACGTGGATGCTTTAAGCCAGCAGCTTCAATCACTTCTTTTAGTGCTTTAACGGTTTGATGGTGGTAGTTAAAGACACGCACGGCTTTATTTTGTGAATCTAAATTTTTCCAGCGGCTCTTTTCCTGTGTAGCAATACCTGTTGGGCAATGGTCAGTGTGGCAAGCTAATGATTGCACGCAACTTAATGCAAACATAAAGCCACGTGCCGAGTTACACCAATCAGCACCTAAAGCAATAGTGCGCGCCATATCATAAGCGCTAATAATTTTTCCAGCCGCGCCTATTTTTACCTGTTGCCGTACATTAATGCCAACCAAGGTATTGTGCACTAAACGTAAAGCTTCGCGCATTGGTGTACCAATATGGTCAGCAAACTCCACTGGTGCGGCACCTGTCCCGCCTTCGGCTCCATCAACCACAATAAAATCAGGCAGAATACCTGTTTTAAGCATAGCTTTAGCGATAGCAAACCATTCCCACGGATGCCCAATGGCGAGTTTAAAACCTACAGGTTTACCGCCAGATAGCTCACGTAGTTGCTGTACGAAATTCAGTAATTCAATAGGTGTAGAAAAAGCAGAATGTTTAGGTGGCGAAATACAATCTTGACCAATTTCAATGCCACGTGCTTCCGCAATTTCAGCGCTCACTTTTGAGCCAGGCAACATACCGCCATGGCCTGGCTTAGCCCCTTGAGATAGCTTAATTTCTATCATTTTTACCTGTTCAAGTTTAGCGCGCTGGGCAAAGCGCTCAGGACTAAAAGAGCCATCTGCATTGCGTGCACCAAAATAACCTGAGCCTAACTCCCACACCAGATCACCATCGTATTCTTGATGATAACGCGAAATAGAGCCTTCACCTGTATCGTGATAGAAATTACCTAACTTAGCACCACGGTTTAATGCGCGTATTGCGTTAGGCGATAATGAACCAAAGCTCATTGCTGAAATATTCAGGATGCTTGCCGAGTACGGGTGTTTACATTGTTCTCCGCCAATCACTACACGGAAATGTTCGTCATTTAGGGTAGTGGGTGCTACTGAATGGTTGATCCACTCATATTGCTCGGCATACACATTGCGCTGAGTACCAAAGGCACGTGTTTCAGGTAGTTTTTGCGCACGTTGATATACTAACTCACGCTGGTTGCGAGAAAACGGCACCTTATCTTCATCAGACTCAAACAAGTACTGACGCAATTGAGGACGAATAGCCTCAAACAAATAACGAAAATGCACAATCACAGGATAATTGGCACGCAAGGCCTTGCGTGTTTGTAATAAATCAACTATTCCGACGATGCTTAATGCACCAGCAATAACAGCGCTGACAACCCACCAATTGTTGGTATGCCAAAAGCCCAAACTGATGATAAAGAGCAACACAATGCCTGCAAAAGGCAAGTAGCGGATAAGCGCCATTTGTTGATATCTCCAAAAATAAAGCAAAGCTGGCGCAGGGTAAAACGCCTAACTTGTTATTGTTGTAACTAGGGTTAGTTCGTATTCACTTTATAAAAAAAGCCCTAAATTCATAATTTAGGGCTTATTCACATCAAGCTTAAATTCTAATCCTGACGCGAAGGTGATAATAGTTCAATTTTGTAACCATCTGGATCTTCAACAAATGCAAGAATACTGTTGCCATGCATCATCGGTCCTGCTTCACGGGTGATTTTTCCACCATTTTTACGAATAGTTTCGCAAGCAGCATACACATCAGGCACTTCAATCGCGATATGGCCATAGGCTGTGCCTAACTCATACTCTGTTGTATCCCAGTTATGGGTTAACTCAATTACTGCTGTTTTATCTTCTGTATCAAAACCAACAAAAGCTAAGGTAAAACGACCTTCAGGGTAGTCTTTACGGCGCAAAAGTTGCATGCCTAATACATCAGTATAAAAATGAATGGATTTCTCAAGATCACCCACGCGCAGCATGGTGTGTAGTAAACGCATTCTATTATCCTCATCAAACACTGCGGCATATTGTAGCAGGTATCATTCAAGAGAAAACACTGCTTCATTACAATAGATTTCATAACGTGAAGAAATGATCATAAAGCGACTAAATAGTTTTAGATTTTCTGTTTTTAGCTTGCTTTACCTTAGATTTCTCTTTTTAAGATTCATTTTTTAGGTATCAGAATCTAACCAAGCAAGATGCCTAATTTGATCCTCAAAAATTTGGCTTGCTTTCTCAAATAACATCCACTTAATGAGCAAACAGATGTAGTAACGACGATTAAGCTTCAGCACCTCTGTCTTGCCAGTGGCAGATCCCAGTGCTGTTCAATATGAGACAATAATGTCCTACATAATAATTATCTAAAGCATGGAAACTGATCGAAGCTGGTGTTTTTAGCGGCTGGATTAAATACTTTCACGTGTCATACCGCTTTATATCCATAGCGGCTACAAAAGTGTTTTTATGTAATAGGTAAAACGCGGACAGTTAACCAAAGGATAGCAGTTTTTTGCCTCACACTTACTTCAGCATAAAAAACGGCACTTCTAAAAGTGCCGTTCTATTGGCCTGTGCTTAAATAAGCTTACGCCCTTTGCTCGCAGCAATACGCATACGTAACGCATTTAGCTTAATAAAGCCTGCAGCGTCTTGTTGATCGTAAGCGCCAGCATCGTCTTCAAAGGTGGCAATAGTGGCATCAAACAAAGAATCATCTGACTTACGGCCAACAACAATAACGTTGCCTTTGTAGAGTTTCAAACGTACAACACCATTAACGCTTTGTTGTGATTCGTCAATCATCAACTGTAGCATTTTACGCTCAGGGCTCCACCAGTAACCGTTATAAATCAATGAAGCATAACGTGGCATTAGCTCATCTTTTAAATGCGCCACTTCGCGATCTAGCGTGATAGATTCAATGGCACGATGAGCTTTCAACATAATGGTGCCGCCCGGTGTTTCATAGCAACCACGAGCCTTCATGCCTACATAGCGGTTTTCTACAATATCTACACGACCGATACCGTTAGCCCCACCAATTTTATTTAGCTGTGCCAACACAGTAGCTGGTGACATTTCAACGCCATCAATAGCGACAATATCGCCCTGACGATAGGTTAGCTCAATATAGGTTGGCTGATTAGGCGCATTTTCAGGAGAAACGCTCCAACGCCACATATCTTCTTCATGTTCAGTCCATGTGTTTTCTAACACACCACCTTCATAAGAGATATGTAAAAGGTTGGCATCCATTGAGTAAGGAGATTTTTTGCCATGACGCTCAATCGGGATACCATGTTTTTCAGCGTAAGCTAGTAACTTCTCACGTGATAACAGATCCCATTCACGCCAAGGAGCGATAACTTTCACGCCAGGTTTAAGTGCATAAGCACCTAATTCAAAACGTACTTGGTCGTTACCTTTACCAGTTGCACCATGTGAAATAGCATCAGCGCCAGTTTCATTAGCAATTTCGATTAAACGCTTAGCAATTAGTGGACGTGCAATAGAAGTACCTAATAAGTACTCACCTTCATAGATGGTATTGGCACGGAACATTGGAAAGACGAAGTCACGTACAAACTCTTCGCGCAAATCATCAATATAGATTTCTTTTACGCCCATCGCTTGTGCCTTAGCGCGCGCTGGCTCAACTTCTTCGCCCTGCCCCAAGTCAGCAGTAAAGGTGACGATTTCGCAATTGTAGGTGTCTTGCAGCCATTTAAGGATAACTGAAGTGTCTAGACCACCTGAATAGGCTAGAACCACCTTTTTGACGTCTGCCATGCCATCAAACTCCAGAAGATTTTGTTAAAAAAACAATTCTACTGCGTGACGCCTCGCTTTTATAGTAGTGAATGGCATTCGCCTAAAATATTTAGTTTTTCTTGCTCAGATAAGTAAAAAATTAGCAGCAAGAACGCTAGCAAACGACTGGAATTAAACACTATGTTTGACTACAACTAACAGTAGGTCAAACCGCAAAGCAATCCAGATAACACCCTGTTTTATAGTTTATGATTAACTATTTTGTGAAATCTAACACTTGCATCTTACTGCCAATCCCCTACTCTAAGTTCTGCAAAGGCTACCTATTTAGTGGTTAATCACTGCGCGTTTCGCGAGTTACACGCAATAGCAGATGCGAGCTCTAGAGTTTTTCGGTAGCATTAGCCCACGTTGAATTGTTTGGAAGTATCCATGACTACCCGCCTCACCTTATTACGCCCAGATGACTGGCATATTCACCTGCGCGATGGCGCTATGTTGGCACAGACTGTAGCTGATGCTGCTCGCCAATTTTCTCGTGCAGTTATCATGCCTAATCTTGTACCGCCCGTTCGTAATGCAGATGAAGCCACTTCCTATCGCCAACGCATTTTAGCGGCACGCCCTGCCCAGAGCCACTTTACGCCATTAATGACACTGTACTTAACCGATAACACCAGCGCTGAAGATATTCGTAATGCTCAGGCTACAGGCTTTGTCCATGCCGTAAAGCTTTATCCTGCTGGTGCAACAACTAACTCTGCTTTTGGCGTAACTGATTTAGAACGCACTTATCCAGCCTTAGAAGCCATGGCCGAACTCGGCATGCCGTTATTACTGCATGGCGAAGTAACCCATGCCAAAATTGACATTTTTGATCGTGAAAAATGCTTTATTGACGAGAAGTTAGCACCATTGGTTGCACGTTTTCCTCAGCTTAAAATTGTGTTTGAACATATCACCACACAAGAAGCAGCTCAGTTTGTCGCCCAAGCACCCAGTAATGTAGCTGCAACTATTACACCACATCATTTAATGTATAACCGCAACCACATGCTGGTTGGTGGTATTCGTCCGCACTTTTTCTGCTTGCCGATTTTAAAACGCAATACCCACCAAGAAGCGCTGCTTGATGCAGCCACCAGCGGTAGCCCTAAATTCTTTTTAGGTACAGACTCTGCTCCACATGCTAAAAACGCCAAAGAAAGCGCTTGTGGCTGTGCTGGCTGCTACAGTGCTTTTGCTGCAATTGAACTGTATGCAGAAGCTTTTGAAATGCGTAATGCACTGGATAAACTAGAAGGCTTTGCCAGCTGTTTTGGCCCAGACTTTTACGCACTTCCACGTAACACCCAAACAATTACACTTATTAAACAAGATTGGACTGCACCGAGTGAATTGCCTTTCGGTGATAGTGTCGTAGTACCTATCAAAGCAGGTGAAACCTTACATTGGCAAGTATTGGAGCAAGGTGCATGAGCAACGATATCAACTACGACGAATACGAAGAACAAGAGCCGCAAAGCAAAAGCGCCTGCGCAAAATCGCCTTTAGCGCAGCGTTTTCGCGGTTATTTACCTGTTGTTATTGACGTCGAAACAGGTGGCTTTAACTGCCAAACAGATGCACTTTTAGAAATTGCTGCCACTATTATCAATATGGATGAACAAGGTTTGCTCTACCCTGAGCACAGCTTATTTTTCCGCGTAGAGCCTTTTGAAGGCGCTAATATTGAACAAGCAGCACTGGATTTTACAGGTATTAAACTTAATCACCCTTTACGCATGGCCGTTAGTGAAGAGCATGCACTCACGGAAATTTTTAAAAGTGTGCGTAAATCTCTCAAAAGTGCTGGCTGTAAACGCGCGATTTTGGTTGGCCACAACAGTCACTTTGACTTAGGTTTCCTAAATCAAGCCGCGGAGCGTTGTAATATTAAACGCAACCCGTTCCATCCATTCTCTAGCTTTGATACAGCTACTTTAGCTGGCTTGGCTTACGGGCAAACGGTTTTAGCTAAATCTTGCGAAGCTGCAGGCTTAGGCTTTGATGTACGTGAAGCCCACAGTGCGCGTTACGATACAGAAAAAACAGCTGATTTATTCTGTACTATAGTAAACAGCTGGAAAGAAATGGGCGGCTGGCAAGATTAACAGCTAGCTATTCTTCCAAAGGCGCTTATGAGCGCCTTTATTATTTCTACTATGAAAAACGCCCTTTATAGGGCGCTTTTATTATCGTTTAATTGTTTTTAATAAATCTTCTGGCGAAATATGCCCAACCCTATTTTTGCCCGGTGGTGGCGCGTTGAGAATATGGGGTTTCATCTTACCAATAATATGCATTTCACAAGGCTTGCAATCAAAGGTTAAGGTTAATACTTCATCGCCATGTATCAGCTGCATTGGTTTAACTTTGGTGCGCACACCTTGCACGCCTTTAGCTTGTTTAGGGCACAGGTTAAATGAAAAGCGCAGGCAGTGTTTAGTGATCATTACGGGCACATCGCCTGCTTCTTCATGCGCTTCATAAGCAGCATCGATCAACTGAACACCGTGACGATGATAGAATTCACGCGCTTTATGGTTATACACATTAGCCAGGAAACTCAAATGTGCTTCTGGATATACAGGCGGAGGTACAGACTCTGCTTTACGACTAGCACGTGGATAGGTTGCCAAGCGCTGTGCTGTCAGTTGTTCAATCGCCTCACGTCGTAAGTTTTTTAGCTGTGAATTAGGCACAAATAGTGCGTTCGGCATTTCTAATTCAATAGCTGCTGCGTGATAAATAGTGTTGCCTAGTTTACTTAGTGTATCCTCTATCTGCTCGCTGGCTTGCGCACGATTTTTTGCAGCGCTCAAGGTTTCATTAAGCTGTACAGTAACGCTAATGCCTTCCTCACTGGTCAGCTGCAAGTGCACGCCTGAATCTTGCACCACAGCCTTCCAGCTTACATCTACACGACGCTCCGCTGATTTTTTCAACAAAGCCTGTTGCCAGTTATGATCTAAATTGCGATTGAGTATTTGCTGAGGGCGTGCTTTGCGTAGATCCGCAGGCAGCTCATTGGGTGTAACCAAATACTGGTAATGGGTTTTGCCTTCCAGCTCAAATTCGCTAAGTTGCTTTACTGTATTAGCCCGAAAACCTACCACTTCACGCTTGATAAGTACATTCAAACCATCGCCATTGGCTAAGCTTTCTGTGGTTTGCACCATAAGATTATCTTTGCCAACATTAAGCACCTCACCTACAGGTAAGCCGACAAACTTAGGCGAATCAAAGGCGCCTATATCAATTTTACGCTCATTGACAAAATAATCGGTGCTACCACGATGAAAGGTTTTCTCATCATCAGGTACAAAAAAATGCTCGGTTCGGCCACTAGAAGCACGGCTGAATTCTGGGCGTTGTTCGATCAAAGCATCTAGTAACTGGCGATAATGTGCAGTTATATTTTTCACATAACTCATATCTTTGTAGCGCCCTTCAATTTTAAAGCAGCGTACCCCAGCATCAATCAAGGCTTCTAGATTATTGCTTTGATTATTATCTTTCATTGATAACAAATGCTTTTCGTAAGCAACTACGCGCCCCTCATCATCCTTTAATGTATAGGGTAACCGGCACGCTTGCGAGCAATCACCACGATTAGCACTTCGTCCCGTTTGTGCATGAGAAATATTACATTGCCCAGAAAAAGCAACACACAAGGCGCCATGAATAAAAAACTCAATATTAGTGTCTTGAATGTTGTCATACACTTCACGGATTTGCTGCAGATTCAACTCGCGCGCCAGCACTAACTGGGAGAAACCAGCTTTAGATAAGAACACTGCTTTATCGAGAGTGCGAATATCCGTCTGTGTGCTGGCATGTAGATCAATCGGCGGTAAGTCCATTTCCATAATGCCTAGATCTTGCACAATAAGCGCATCAACCCCAGCATCATATAACTGCCAAATAAGCTGACGAGCGGGCTCTAGTTCGTCATCATGCAAAATTGTATTTAAGGTAACAAATACGCGGGCACGAAAAAGATGCGCAAACTCGACCAAGCTAGCAATATCGCTAACACTATTATCAGCGTTATAGCGTGCTCCAAAGCTAGGACCACCGATATACACGGCATCTGCCCCGTGCAAAATAGCCTCTTTGGCAATAGCCACATCACGAGCAGGACTGAGCAGTTCTAATTGATTTTTTAATAATGACATAATAATCAGGCAAGGCATTAATGCCAAAGGCATTAGCTAAAAATAAGATAGGCTATTGTGCGCAATCTGACGCGGCTAATCAATTTTCTTTCTCTTAGTAGGTGTTTTTCAGATTGCCATCCCTTCTTAAGGACACTGATTCACACAATATTCTGCACCGCATAGACCTTCCTAAAAAACCACCTTTTTAATCTAGCAAAAAAAGTTTCAACTAGCCAAACCATTCACAATGGCTATGTCGCTTAACCTATTAAAATTACAATTCATTCTTAATGTCTTTATAGAGAAAAGTACCTACTATCATTAAAACAAAAAGGTAAAAAAACAACCTAGCTTCAGTAGCGCTCTTATTAATTTCGTCTAAAACCGATCCGTGACCTCCATCTTTATAATAATTTGAAAACTTATAATTTTTAAACCTTTCAGTCTGATAATCCATCTCATCAATAATAATGTAACCTCCACTAAGTCTATAATAGACTATATTATAAACAAATTTTGGTTGTTTTTCTTTATCAAAGATTATATCCTGCAAGCCAAAATCTTCTGCCTTCAAATGTTCTCCATTAATATCAAAAACAGGCAAGTAATAATTCTTACCCGCTTTATTTTTATTTAAATCCACATAAGACACTGCAATATTTTTAGCATTAAATTTTTCTGCATGAATTTTCACACCAGGAAAGTAAATTGCCATTCCATATCTTTTATACTGGATAACATAGTTCATTCCAATCATTAAAGATAATATAAAT
>NZ_JAZDRH010000031.1:0-37059 GCF_047470865.1 Pseudomonas sp. F1_0610 | reverse complement strand
CTGTATTAATTTTCAATTTTCCTCTAATAGATAGTTAATCATTTTTTCGTGGTTGTTTAAGAAATATTTGGTTATAGTAAAATGATCGGTTTTATTATATTGAATTGTAGTTATTTTTTGCTCGTCTAAAGATAATATTTTTGCATTTGGATATGCCATTAGTATTGGAGAATGAGTTGCAATTATAAACTGTGAACCTTGATTTATTAGTTCATGTATGCGTTTAATCATTGCCATTTGCCGAGTTGGAGATAATGCAGATTCAGGCTCGTCTAATATATATAACCCTTGCCCTTGAAAACGATGTAACATAACAGCTAAAAATGCCTCACCATGAGATTGTTCATGTAATGAAACATTCCCATAAGATGCAATAATAGGTGGGGCTAGTGCAGGTTCCTCATCTAATTTAACTATCTCAGTGGCTAGATTATAAAAACTTTCTGCTCTTAAAAAAAAACCATCTTTTTGTTGCCGGAAAGAACGAGATAAGCGGATATTTTTCCATAAATCAGTATGGGATTTTTTAGTTGAAAATGTAAAGTTTTTCGTCCCTCCTTCTGCATTAAAACCACAAGCGATAGCAATCGCTTCTAGTAAAGTAGATTTACCTGAGCCATTTTCACCTACAAGAAATGTAATTTTTGGATGTAAGGTGATGCTATTGAAATTATTGATAATTGGAAGAGTAAAAGGAAAACTATCAAAGTTTTTAATTTTATCTCGTAATAATGTTACTGAGTATAGAAATGGTGTTTCTATATCATTGCTCATCTGACAGTCTGCCTCAACGTATAAATTAATATATTTAGACATCAAGATACCTGAGCCAGCACCATAAATACAACACCAACAAGTCTGTAATTTTTCACTCGCATGGAACATTTCATTGATAAATATCTGCCATTGCCTCTGTGAAAATAAAGCGCTAGCATTCTTCTTATTAATGAAAGAAGCTGTAACGCTTGTAACACACGACTTAAAATCGGCGAACTAAACGAACAAGGCCAACTACAAATAGCCTATGGCTGGAAACCTGACAGCGAG
Source organism: Pseudomonas sp. F1_0610 (assembly GCF_047470865.1). Lineage (NCBI taxonomy): Bacteria > Pseudomonadati > Pseudomonadota > Gammaproteobacteria > Pseudomonadales > Pseudomonadaceae > Pseudomonas > Pseudomonas sp. F1_0610. The sequence continues at coordinate 36,012 of NZ_JAZDRH010000031.1, read as the reverse complement.
TGGGGAACACAACCCCTCTGGCAAGCCAACCTTAACCACAGCGCTACCACAACAGGCACACTCAATAACGCCAACTACCATTATCTTTACAACGACCACCTAGGCACACCACAGATAGCCGCCAACAGCGAAGGTAACACCACATGGCAAGCCCAAATGCAAGCCTTTGGGGAAACCACGCCCAACCGCACCAACCAGATCACCATGAACCTGCGCTACCCTGGACAGTACTTTGATGCAGAGACGGGCACACATTACAACTACTACAGGGACTACAACACAAGAGTAGGACGTTATAGCCAAAGTGATCCGATCGGCTTGGGGCTGGAGGTACTTTGGTAGCACCTGGTGTAGGGACAGTAGGGGGAGCGATAACAACATCCTCTGCAGCTGGTGCTGCTGGTGCTACTGGTGGAGGGCTTATAGGTTATTGGGTAGGAGATAAATTGTGTCCTGCCACGGCTGATATTACTCCGAGTGTAAGTAATGATGCTAACTGTGGCTCAAACACTACAGCTGGCGGATGCAGTGGTAGTATAGTTATTTCTGAAGCATTAACAGCAAGAAAAGAATGGTGTATAGAATATTGTTCTGATGTTGCTCTGCCAACAAGAGATAATGGTTTTTCCTTTTGGAAGTGTGTAAACGACTGTATAGGCGACTTTGAATAACTTAAAGGTTTTAGTGCTATGAATAAAGAGACTGCAATTGAAATTATTAATCTTATGTTAGAGTGCGGCGATAAACTAAATACATCGGTTGCATTAGTGGAAAGTAATTGCTCTGAGAGTTATTTTGTTAATTATCGTAGAGTAGTTGGCCATCTAATGGGAGGTATGCTGTTGAATATAATGAATCCAATATTTAAGGAGTATCCTGAATTAGAGCCAGAGCAATTGAAAAGGTAAGGTGTAATTTTTCACTCGCATGGAACATTTTATTGATAAATACCTACCATTCTCTCTGTGAAAATAAAGCGCTAACATTCTTCTTATTAATGAAAGGAGCTGTAACGCTTGTAACACACGACTTAAACCTTGTGTAACAAGCTACAGCTCCTTATTTTCAAGCCCGCAGCACGTGTAACACCTGTAACACCACACAAATTCATTTTCACACTAAACTATCTAGATAATCAGCATACCATTGCATCATAACTCTACGTTGTTCTAAGTATTGTGCTTTGTTATACACGCCTGCAACGCCTTCTTTAACGTGGCTTAGCTGTGCTTCAATGTGATTCTCTTCAAAGCCATTTTCATTAAGCACAGTACTTGCTATGTGTCTAAATCCATGACTGGTTTGCTTACCTTTGAATCCCAAACGATTTAATGCCATACGAAAAGCACCTTCAGATCGAGGCTCAGTTGATCGGCTTCGATGTGGAAAGAGTAAGGAATACATGCCTGTATACTGTTTAAGCTGCTTGATTAACTTAATGGCTTGATGAGGAAGAGGGATAATATGTTCCCTGCCACGTTTCATGCGTTCGGCCGGTATAGTCCATACTGCATTTTCAATATCAAACTCGGTCCAAGGAGCACAACGCAGCTCTGAAGGGCGGCAGACTAGCATTGATATTAACTGCAAACCAATGCTGATGTCTGGATCTCCTTTATATGTACGTATGGCCAGAATTAAAGCAGGTAGCTCCTTAGAAGAAACATGAGGGAAGTTGGTGCTTTTTCTGTTCTGCAAAAATTTATGTAAGCCCTCAATTGGATTACTATCAGCTCTCCCTGTGACTTTAGCCAAATCATAAATATCCCGACAGTGCCGTCGTATACGGCCAGCTTGATCAACAATACCTCTATCCTCAAGACTGCGTAGCAAGTTTATCCATTCAATAGGGCGAATATCCCCATAATACCTAGAACCAAGTTTTGGAAATACATGTAACTTCAATGCTCCTAGTGCTTTATTGAATGTTATAGGACTCCAACCAATACGCTTACCCATAAGCCACTCGTTGGCTAACTGTTCAAACGTATTTTTAGTATTAAGTTGCTTGCTAACTTCTTGGGGCTGTTTAATAAGTAGGGGGTCGTTACCCGCTGCTATTTCTTGTTGCAGAGAGTTGGCTTTTGTTCTAGCAAGCGCTGCTGTAACTTTTGGATAAGCACCCAGCCCTAGCCACGACCAAGTGCCATTTGGTTTCTTATAACGTAGTTGCCAAGATTTGTTGCCATTAGTTTGCACGCGTAAATAGAGCCCATTTCCGTCTAACTCTCGGTATTCTTTTAACTCAGTTTCTAATTTTTCTATAACCGTATCAGCTAGAGGGCGCCGTTTGATGTCTTGCCGTTTCATTCTGTATCCTCTGTGTGATCATTTTTCATTGGATACACGATAGGATACAAAAAGTTTAATTATATGTCTGGTTATGTTTGGGCATGTAGAAACAATAAAAGCCCACGAAAGTGAGCTTTTATGCTGCTTTCAGGCCATGTTTGGGTATCTGAAAGTATATGTCTGGTAGGCACAATTGGATTCGAACCAACGACCCCCACCATGTCAAGGTGGTGCTCTAACCAACTGAGCTATGTGCCTAAGTGGGCGCTGATTATACAGCCTGAGTTTGAGTCGTCAAGTCTAATTGGTTTTCCCAGCCTAATACGCACTTTAGTTTTTCTTGCTGACGTAGGATTGTTAGGCACTCAGCACAAAAGCGCTGGTCAGATAATGCATTAGGTTCTACATCTTGCCAGAGTGGGTTGGCTGGCAGTAGCTTACCGCACAGCGTTCTGTCTGCATGGGCATTGAGTTCAAGTTGTCGCAGCGTTACATGCAGGCGTACTTGCTGACAGGCAAATAAATCAAGCTGTTCGTCAGGTTGAATAAGGCGATATGCATGTAGCGACCAAGTAATACGTGACATGGCGGCTCCAAAAGGGTGCGTCACATTACCGTAAAAGGGTGTTTCTTCAAAGTACTATTTAAATAAATAGATTAGTACTTTGGAATCTTTGTTGGTGTTTGTGAGGCTAATCATGTAATCATTAGGCCTACTGTTAAATATTGTTCTTTTTCCCTTCGATGACATACCTGTATGAACAGGCTTAACTGATATACTGAGTAAAAATTTTCTGAGAAAACTATGAAGTTTGCGATTGCTTTATCTTGTCCAGCTCACAGCCCTAGCGCACGTCGTGCACTTGCTTTTGCTCAAGCTGTAGTTGAGCAAGGCCATACCGTTGAGCGTGTCTTTTTTTATCAAGAGGCTGTTTACTTAGCGCTAGATACTGCTGTACTACCACAGGATGAGCAAGATCAAAGCAAAGCTTGGCAGCACTTTGTTCAGACCCACCAGCTAGATGCTGTTGTTTGTATTGCAGCAGCGTTACGCCGAGGTGTATTAGACGCTTCAGAGGCGCAACGCTATCAAAAAACGACTAGTAATTTGGCAAAGGGCTTTGTGCTATCAGGTTTAGGGCAATGGCATGATGCCGTGCAGTTAGCGGATCGAGCTATTTGGTTTGGAGCGGATCAATGAAGTCAACTTTGGTGATAACACGTAAAGCACCGCAGGCAGGGCTGAATGCGCGTGAAGCCTTAGATTTAGTTTTATCAGGCGCCGCTTTTGAAATTCCGTTAGCGCTTTTGTTCATTGAAGATGCTGTGTTTCAGTTACTAAAAGATCAGCAACCTAAATGCCTCGCTCAAAAAGACATAACCGCTAATTTGCAAGCCTTATCTATGTTTGGCGTTGAACAGCTTTATGTTGATGAACAAAGTTTAATTGAGCGCGGTTTAAGCTTAGATGATTTACTTGTTTTGGCTAAGCCTATCAAACAAAGTCAGTTATCTCATTTGCTTTCACAATTTGATCACGTGGTAAGTTTATGAAGCAAAGTTTGCATATTGTTAGTCGCAGCCCATTCACTACAACAGACTTAACACAAGCATTGGGCTTTATGGGTGATCAGGATGCGTTGTTGCTCTGTGGCGAGGCGGTTCAAGCGCTGCGCACAGGGTTAGATTTTCAATTACCATTGTTCACCTATGCATTATTAGAAGATGTGCAGGCACGGGCTATTACGACAGAAATTAGCTGTATTGATTATGTGCAAATGGTGAATTTAACCCTTGAGTATCAACGAGTGCATACATGGCAATGAGTAAGTTATTAGTAGATGGAAAGTTAATTTGTTTAGATCAGGATGATTGCTTGCTTAATTTGTCGGACTGGACGCCTGAGGTAGCAGCTGCATTGGCTCTAAAAGAGGGTATTGTGCTCACACAAGCACATTGGGAGATTATTCAACTAGTGCGCCAGTTTTATCAGCAGTTTGAGCTGGCACCTGCTAATCGTGCTTTGGTTAAATATATTGCACAGGAGTTAGGCCCAGAAAAGGGCAACAGCCTATACCTTAATCCGTTATTTGCTGGTAAGCCTGCCAAGCTTGCAGCGCGCCTTGCCGGCTTGCCAAAGCCAGCGAATTGTTTTTAGTACATTAAGTAGACAATACAAAGCTCGCAAGCCTTTAAAATAAATAGATGGATTTAACCTAACCTGTATCAAAGAATAGATATTAATAATGGTTACTCTTAAATTTATTTTATACGGACGATGGTTTGCCATGTTTCGAAAATATATTATTAAATTTGCATTACTTAGTATTAGTTTTGTTTTGCTAATTTGCGGACCGAAATCCTATGCACTTGAAGTATTCATGCCTGAAGTTACGCTAAAAGATTTTGATATCGAAGAATATTTACCTAATAATAAAGAAAACCAAATACGATTTTTGGAAGTGGCGGATAATAAAATATGGTTTATTACTCGATCCGATAACTTTTTATATGCTTATCAATGTACTAAGCTGTCTGTGTTTATTCCTACTGAGGAAGATAAAAATCCATGTAGTTATCGTTCGCCAGCGCTTGAAATTTCCCCCTCTATTTATCAGCCTGGCGGAAATATCTATGGTGAAGGCTCCTTTGGGGATTATGGCGGAGGTAATTTACAACTTAGATTAAGTGGAGCTAAAAATCAGCTTGCCATTACTTATGGTTACGAGGGCGATTACTCGTTAACTTTAGACAAAAGAGCATTTAAGATTTTTTCCATTTATCATAAGAGAACAAAATTTCCTGATTATAGAGTTTATGGTTATTTTTTATCGGGTGATTTTTTAGCAGAAGATGAAAAACAAGCACCAATACGCATTAGTCGTTATTCGGGAACTGTTGTTAATGCACATAAAAATATGCCTAAGTTAATATTAAGTTCTAATTTGCCTTGGAATAATGCAGATAAGAAACAAACTGAAGCTATGATAAAAGAGCTGTGGAGCGGTGTTTATGAATTACTTGCCTACCCAGAAAACATTGAATATAAACAAATACCCACGCAAGAGCGGTTACTAAAAGAGCTTGGCCAGCGTTACAGCGCAGTGGCGAAAACAAAGTTTGCAACAGCTAAGTTTTATCCAGCATTTGAAAATTTAAAACAGTTTTTTGATGAACACGGTTGGTACCAATTTGACCTTGATAAGGTACATCCGACCTATCTTGTTTGGCTAACAGATTATGCGTATTGGTTAAGAGCAACAGGCAAAACTCAGCAAGCTATTTTGGTGAGTGAAGAAGCTATAAGGCGAGCGCCAGATAAAGCAATAAACTATTTAACGCTAGCACGAGCGCAGCATTCGCTGACAAAGAGTTTTAATGATAAAGACAAATATTATTACCAACAAGCAGCGCTAGATAATTATCGACGTTATTGTTATTTATCACTAAAACAAGGCTCGCCAATGAGCTTGCAAGCGGCTAGAGAAGCCAGCTATTGGTTGCAAGTAGATGAGCTAAATGAAAGAAACTGTTCTCCTGTAATGGAGTTGATTGATGCCGTAGAGAAAAATAAAATAGCGCGCGTGCAAGCTTTACTTGAGCAAGGTACTCCTATCAATGCTTTAAGTAGTGATGGTAAACCGGCTTTGGCATATGCAGTAAATGCTCATAATATTGAAATGGTAAAATTTCTTTTAGAAAACGGTGCTCAAGCCTCTATGGTGATAACTCCTTTAAATGGTAATGAGAACGGCAGGGAAGGAATTTTTATGCTGGCAGTTTATCGTCAGATATATAAGGGCAAGCCATATGATTTTTCAGTTATGGATATGTTGCTTAAGTATGGTGCTGATATTAATGCGCCAGATTCAAATCGTAGTTGGGTTTTATTGTCAGCTGTTAAAAACTCCTACTCAGATATAACGTTAATACATTATTTATTAGAAAATGGAGCAGAGATAAATAAGGTTATTGGTTCTCCATATCATTCACCTCTTATTAGCGCACTAGATACAAAGAATTATGAATTAACTAAGTTGTTATTAGATTATGGAGCAGATGTTAATCTAAGCGCTTATGATGCAATTGATATTCGCACGGAAAAAGCAATGTATCAGTGGAAATCACCATTAACCGTTTTTTTAAAATCTGAATTAGATTCATTTATCTATTATAAAAGGACGCAAGTAAAACCGCAGGTCATAGATATGCTTAAGCTCCTATTAGAAGAAGGTGCTGATCCTACGTTAGGAGGGCCTGGGCCTGATAAAAATAGGCCTGATCAAAATGCATGGAATATTAACCGAGAGTTAGCCGAAAAGTTCAACTCTATTGTAGTAAAATGCTTACTAGAAAAATATAATCCAGCAATTGAACCTCAGTTGGATCATGAAGGTAAAGATTTATGTGCTGGCTATTAAATAAATGGTGACTAATAGACTTGCCAAGAATGAGTGCTGGTATTTATAAGTTTTTCTTGACCGCTACAAAATAGCATCGCAGCCAAGTGATAAACTTGGCTGCGCAGAGGGGCGTATTAAAGGCCTAGCCTCCTAGATAAGCTTGGCGTACTTGCTGATTTTCTAATAAACATGCGCCTGTATCTTCTAATACCACTTTACCGTGCTCTAACACATAGCCTCGATCGGCTAAACGTAAGGCTTGGTTGGCGTTTTGTTCTACGAGAAATATAGTCACGCCTTCTTCTCTTAATTGATGCAAAATTTTAAAAATCTGCTGAATAATAATAGGGGCTAGTCCTAATGAAGGCTCGTCCAATAAAAGCAGCTTAGGCTTGCTCATGAGTGCACGCCCAATCGCGAGCATCTGTTGCTCACCGCCAGACATGGTGCCTGCGCGCTGAGCATAGCGTTCATGCAGGCGCGGAAAAAGCTCTAATACGTGATTGAGACGTGTTTGTCGTTCGTGTTTGTCATCACAAAAAAAAGCGCCCATAGCTAAATTTTCTTCAACCGTCAGCCGCGAAAAAATCCGCCGACCTTCAGGCACTATAGCTAAGCCTAAACGCATAATTTCAGCGGTAGGCATTTGTGTTATATCTTGTCCTTGATACAGCACTTGTCCACTACGTGCTTGCGGGTCGCCACAGAGTGTCATCATCAGTGTGGTTTTCCCCGCGCCATTTGCGCCAATAAGAGTGACAATTTCACCTTGGTTAACTTCAATGCTGACACTATCTAAAGCTTGAATTTTTCCATAATAGGTGCAGATATTTCGCATCTGTAGCATGGCTTACTCCTCACCTAAATATGCTTTGATAACATCTGGGTTGGCACGAATGGCATCAGGCTTGCCATTGGCTAATGGGCAACCTTGGTTAATGACGTAAATATGATCCGATAGCGTCATGACGAGCTTCATATCGTGCTCAATAAGTAAAATACTTAAGCCATTACTGCGTAAATCTAGTATCAAGTGCTTAAGGTCTTCCGTTTCACTTGGGTTTAACCCTGCCGCAGGCTCATCTAGCATTAACAAGGATGGGCGAGTGACCATGCAGCGTGCAATTTCTAAACGTCGTTGCTGCCCATAGGCTAAGGTGCCTGCTTGGCGATTAGCTTCACTCAGTAGGTCGACTTTTTCTAGCCATTTGACAGCATGTTCCTGTGCGTTTTTTTCAGCCCGTCGATAACTAGGTGTATTAAACAAACCTGCCAAGAAATTGGTATTTAGATGACGGTGTTGAGCGGTCATTAGGTTTTCAAGCACTGTCATTTCTTTAAATAAACGTACATGTTGGAAGGTGCGAATCATCCCGCGGCGGGCAATTTTATAACCAGGTAAGCCTTGAATGGCTTGTTGGTTAAAAACGATGCTGCCGCCTGTAGGTGCGTAAAACCCTGTTAGGCAATTAAAAACGGTCGTCTTACCTGCACCATTAGGGCCAATAATGGATACGATTTCTTGCGGTTCTACTTTTAAACTTACGCCATCAACGGCCATTAATCCGCCAAAGCGCATACTTAAATCGCGTACGCGTAAAATAGCTGTGCTCATGATTTTAGCTCCACGTGCGGACGGTGCATGGGAACAAGGCCTTGTGGTCGCCAAATCATCATTAAGACCATCATTAAACCAAACAGCAGCATGCGGTACTCATTAAATTCGCGCGCTAATTCAGGCAATACGGTCATGGCAATAGCGGCCAAGATAACGCCAACCTGAGAGCCCATGCCACCTAATACAACAATTGCCAAAATAATGGCAGATTCAATAAAGGTAAATGATTCAGGGCTGATAAATCCTTGGCGGGCTGCGAAGAAGCTTCCTGCAAAGCCAGCGAATATAGCGCCAATAGTAAAGGCTGTGAGTTTGATATGTGTAGGATTCATACCTAGTGCGCGACAGGCAATTTCATCTTCACGCATGGCTTCCCATGAACGCCCTAACGGCATGCGCATCATGCGATTGATGACAAATAAGGTGATGAGTACCAGCACTAGAGCCAATAGATAAAGGAAAATCACCCTGTGGTTAGTATTGTAGGCAAAGCCAAAATAGTCGTGGAAAGTTTGCGCGCCTTCTGAAGCGCGACGGTTAAATTCAAGGCCAAATAAGGTAGGTTTGGGAATATTACCAATCCCACGTGGCCCACCTGTAAATTCTGTCCAGTTATTTAGCAAAATACGAATGATTTCACCAAAACCCAAGGTGACAATAGCTAAGTAGTCGCCACGTAAACGTAGTACAGGAAAGCCTAATAAAAAACCAAAGATTGCGGCCATTACGCCAGCGGCCGCCAAGCCTGTCCAAAACCCAACGCTAAAGTACATGGCAAGTAGGGCATAAGTGTAAGCACCTACAGCATAGAAGCCGACATAGCCTAAATCTAATAATCCTGCTAAACCTACAACTATATTTAAGCCTAGCCCTAACATCACATAAATTAAAACCAAGGTGCCAAGGTCGATATGGCTACGGCTGGTGTAGAACGGAAAAATGAATGCGCCTAAAATAATAAGCGCCATAAAGGCAAGACGTAAGGCTTTAATATCACGTACTTGTTCAAAGCGGTTGACTAAGCCGGTAAAGCGTGGAATGTTGGCTATTCCAGAGCTGATTTGAGCGCGAAATAGTGAGTAAATAAAGATAGTGATTGCACCCGCAGCAAGCCAGACAAAGGTTTCTGTTTCAGCACCTACAACCGTAAGTTGAGTACCTTGCTGGGTTAAGCGCAACCCGAGAATTAATCCGCCTAGAATTAAAACCACAATGGCGGAAAATAAAGCCGACTTTATAGGTAAGCGCATTAGACTTTCTCCACTTCAGGACGACCTAAAATACCGGTGGGTCTAAAGAGCAAAATTAAGATCAATAAGCTAAATGCAACTACATCTTTATATTGGGTACTGAAATAAGCTGAAGTCATAGCTTCTGTTACGCCTAGAATTAATCCGCCTAATACAGCCCCTGCAATGCTACCGATGCCACCTAAAACAGCAGCGGTAAAGGCTTTAAGCCCCGCCATAAAACCAATATAGGGTGTGATTACACCGTAATATAAACTTAATAGCACACCAGCGATGGCAGCTAAAGCAGCACCAATAACGAAAGTAAGGCTGATGATGGCGTTGCTATTAATACCTAATAACCCTGTCATTTTTAAATCCTCTGCACAGGCACGACAGGCACGACCAGTACGTGAGCGAGAAATAAACCATGTAAGCAATACCATGCTAATCAGCGTCACTACGAAAATAATGCCTTGCATGTAGGAGAGTGCTGCATGTGCTCCTTGCTCATCACCAATTGCCCAGCCGCCTTTAATTACGCTGGGCATAGCAATATCACGTGCCCCTTGAGCAACGCGTACAAAGTTTTGTAAGAAAATAGACATACCAATAGCGCTAATCAGCGGAATTAGGCGGTTGCCGCCACGTAATGGGCGGTAGGCAACACGTTCAATGCTGTAGCCATAACTACTGGTGATGATAATACTGATGGCAAAGGCAGCGAAAATCATTAAGGGTAGGCTTTCAAGACCTAACATGGCTAAGCCCGTTAGTACAATAAAAGTAATATAACTACCAATCATATAAACTTCGCCATGCGCAAAGTTAATCATTCCTATAATGCCGTAAACCATGGTGTAGCCAATGGCGATTAGCGCATAGGTACTGCCAACAGTTAATCCGTTAATCAACTGCTGAACAAAATAATAAAAAGCTTCCATAACAAACCTACCTTGTTGCGGGCACCAAAAACCTACTATGCGAGCATAGTAGGTGCTGGTTTTTATCGTTATTCAGTCAGCGCTGTTTTAGAGCCGTCTGCGTGCCACTCATAGACAACGAAGTTAAAGTTTTTCAGATCGCCAACTTGAGTGAACTCAAGGGTGCCAGTAGGCGTGTCAAATGACTGTGAACGAAGTGCTTTAGCTACATCCTCTGGGTTTTCACCGCCTGTAGCTTTCATTGCATCAGCCATAACTTGTACTGCTGAGTAAGAAGGAAATACGAAAGGACCGCTTGGATCTTGCTTTTTCGCTTTAAAAGCCTCTACTAAGTGAGCGTTTTTAGGATCTTGGTCAAAGGCTTTAGGTAAGGTAACTAACATGCCCTCTGAAGCAGGACCAGCAATGGCGATAATATCTGTATTGCCTACGCCTTCTGGCCCCATAAATTTAGGTTTAAAGTTGGCTTCAGCAGACTGACGTAATAATAATCCCATCTCTGGGTGATAAGCGCCAAAATAGACAAAGTCGACGTTAGCTTTTTTCATTTTTGCAATTAATGCCGAAAAATCTTTATCACCTGCAGTTACGCCTTCAAAGAGTGCCACTGGAATGTTGGCTTCTTCAACTGCTTTTTTTACTGCAGTTGCAATGCCTTCGCCATATTGTTGCTTGTCATGCAAGATAGCAACGCGCTGAGGCTTAGCCTTCTCAACAATATATTTACCAGCAGTAGGGCCTTGCATGTTGTCTAGGCCAATAGTGCGGAATATAAGTGTTTTGCCTTGCTGAGTAAGCTGTGGCGTGGTGGAGGCTGCAGTAATCATCAGAATACCTTCTTCTTCATAGATATCTGATGCTGGCTGTGTTGAACCAGAGCATAAATGGCCAACTACAAATTGGATGCCATCATTGACAATTTTATTAGCCACAGCCACCGCTTGCTTAGGGTCGCAAGCATCATCATAAGCAACGGGTTCTAGTTGCTTGCCATTGACACCGCCGGCTTTGTTGATTTGTTCAATTGCCATACGTGCGCCAATAGATTGCATATCGCCATATTGGGCAACTGGGCCGCTAATAGGGCCAGCTAAAGCAATTTTGATAGTATCTGCAGCTACGGCCATTTGCGTAACACCCGCTAAAGCAATAGCGGCAAACAGGGCGCTTAATTTACCAGTTGTATTCATATCGCGATCCTTGTGTGGCTCTTCTATGTGAATTGTTGTGATTATTAATACTGCACATGAGGTGAGCTAAATGCTGTACTCCATAAAACATTTAGTACCTTTGACTTGGAGTGTATTGAAACTTTACGCAAAGGAAAATAGAAAATAGCCTTTAGTAGAGCATCTTTAGGCTTAAGTACGATAAAATTAAGGCTCTAGCCTAGGTTTTTAGTGTTTTTTTATGATTATATAGACAAAGGCGCAAGAGTTAGCTGTTTAATAAAGTGCTTGCGCCTTGTATGATGAAGTTAGTTTCGCTCTTGCACCAAAATCCAAGGTGAAATAACGACAGCCCATAAATTAGGGTTGCGTTCTTGATAATCTAACGCTTGTGCATCTTGTAAGGCGTGCAATAAGCCTTGCGCCATCCAAGCCTGCACTTGTGCTTTATCATCATTGGAAATGGCTTCACCTACAGCCACTAAATCCAACTCGCTGGCTACGGACATCACAATGCCCTTAGCAAAAAAGCGCTCCAATTCAGGCCAACTAATGGCGGCCGTTTCACCTAATATTTGTGCGTATAACGTACTTATTTCGTCAGTCATGTGCTGTCCTAACGGCAAAAAAACAACATGATAACCTGAATGCTGAGCTCACCAAAGAGGCAGTAGGAGTACAAGGAGTAATTATGGCTGTAGAACAACAAAAGGTTCTGGGGTTTATCGGTATAGGTTTGATGGGGAAGCCTATGGTAACAAGGCTTTTAGCCGCAGGATATAAAGTCTTTATTTGGAACCGTAGCCTTGAAAAATGCAAACCACTAGAAGCGTTAGGGGCCAGTTGCGTACCTACAGTGCAGCAACTTGTATCGCAAGTAGATGTGATTATGCTGTGTTTAGCTGATACTCAGGCCGTTGAGCAAATAAGCTTAGAGGAAGATGGGTTATTAGACAGCGTGCAAAAGCATCAGCTGATCATTGATTTTTCCAGTATATCGCCATCATCAACACGCCATATTGCACAAAAGATGACAGAAAAGGGTGCTATTTGGCTGGATATTCCTGTTTCTGGAGGAGTTTTAGGCGCCGAACAAGGCACTTTGGTAATGATGGCGGGAGGTTCAACGCAGGCTATAGATAGCGTACGATCAATTTTGGCGCATCTTTCCAGTCGTGTAACACGTATGGGCGATGTTGGTGCTGGGCAGGTAACCAAGGTCTGCAACCAAATGATAGTGGCAAGCAATGCCATGGTGATTGCAGAAGTAGTTGCCTTGGCGCAGCAATCAGGTGTTGACGCGCAGCTATTAGCCTCTGCATTAGCAGGTGGCTTTGCCGATAGCAAACCTTTTCAAATATTGGCACCACAAATGGCCGATCACCAATTTGAGCCTATCAAGTGGCATGTACGTACTCTACTTAAAGATGTTGAATTAGCAGCAGACTTAGCAAAAACCTCCAGTAATCCTATACCTATGTCAAACCAAGCGCTGCAACTACTACGCTTGCACGCTGGAAGGGGGTATGCAGAGCAAGACCCAGCAACGCTGATTAAACTCTATAGTAAGGAGTAATTATGCAATTAGCAGCGAATTTATCCTTATTATTTACTGAGTATCCTTTAATTGAGCGTTTTGCAGCCGCTAAAAGAGCAGGTTTTGCAGCGGTAGAAGTGCAGTTCCCCTATGAGATTCCAGCGGCCAAGTTGCGTGAAGTGCTAGATCAACATGAACTGACACTGGCACTCATTAATTTGCCCGCAGGTGATTTAATGCAAGGTGGTGATGGACTAGCGGCTAATCCTCATGGCTACCGTGCGTTCAATGAAGCTTTGGACGCCGCATTAATTTACGCCGAAGTAGCTAAGCCTAAACAGGTGAATGTGCTAGCAGGTAAAGTAGTGCAAGGCTCAACGAAAGAGCAGGCTCTTACCTGTTTATCAGCTAATTTACTTAATACGGCTCAGGCGTTTTCGCGATTGGGTATTGCAGTAGTAACTGAGGCTATTAATCCTTATAGCATGCCTAATTACTGTTTAAACACACCTGATGATTTACTGCTATTGTTGGATGATATTGCTCATCCTAACTGTAAAGCACAGTTAGATATCTTTCATATGGCCATGCAGCAAATTAACCCTGTTACGGCTATTTATCAGCTTAATAATCTAATAGGGCATGTGCAGTTTGCCGATTATCCGAATCGTCATGAGCCAGGTACTGGGACTTTAGATTTTAAAGCGGTATTAGTCGCTCTTAATGCGATAGGTTATCAAGGCTTTGTAGCCGCTGAGTATGTGCCAAGCCAAACAACAGAAAGTAGTTTGGCTTGGTTTAAGCAGTGGAAGGTTTAAGCGAAAATACTGTAGAGGATAACAGCCAGAATCATGGTTGGCACTGTCACTAATACGCTAACAACAAATACTGCTGGATAAGCACGTTGATGGGTTTCTTTACAGATAGCGCGAATAGTTGTCACCACATAGCCATTGTGTGGTAAGGAGTCTAAACCGCCAGAGGCAATAGCTGAAATACGATGCATAGCGCCATTATCTAGCCCCATTCCTTGGTAGATAGGTGCTAAGATTGGCAAAGCAATGCCTAAACCACCAGAAGCCGAGCCAGTAATACCCGCAATAACAGTAACCGCCACGGCTAAGCCAGCATACTCTAGACCAGGTAAGTCAGTTAAGAAAGCCACGATAGATATAAAAGCAGGCGATTGAGCTGCTACAGCACCAAAGCCTACGACAGCACAGGTGTTGGCAATGGCAATGAGTGCGTTCTCAGTGCCAAGAGTGAGCATTTTGCTGGGTTGATATAGGCAGCGACGAAATAGCAAATAGCCAATCAGTAAACTGGCTACCATGGCACATAACAAGGCCTCAATAACAGGAATAATCAACGCAAGTAAGTTAAAACCCGCAACAAGCACCACTAATGGCAGCATGGCACTAAGAAAAGATAGATTAGAGTGGCGGGTATAATCTTCTTCTATATAGTCATCTGGCAGGTTAAAACCTTCCCCCGCTTTTTTAGCACGTGTTGCCATATACTTTAAGGCAACACCTCCTACCAGCATAATAAATAAACTCATCAAGACGCCAATAATGCCACCAGCAGTGGCTGTAGTATTAAAATATGTAGTTGGAATCAGGTTTTGTATCTCGGGTGAACCTGGGGAAACCATGGTGAATGAAATAGAACCAAAGACAATAGCGGCAGGAATAAAACGGTGTGCAATGTTAGCGCTTTTAAAAAGTTCAAAAGCGATTGGGTAGAGTGTAAAACCCACAACAAACACGCTAACCCCACCGTAAGTAAGAATGGCCCCAGCCCCAACTACCGCTAAAATGGCGCGATCTTTACCTAGTACTTGCTTGGATTTTTCCGCAATGGCCAACGCAGCGCCACTGTCATCCATCATTCGGCCAAAAATAGCCCCTAGTAAAATCGCAGGAAACCATGTGGTAAAAAAGCCAGTAAATCCTTTCATGTAGTAATCTAACATGGCTGTACTTAGGTTGAGTTGGCTACTGAGTGCCACAATAACAGCACACACAATGGCTGCGACAATAATGTTCATGCCTCGCATCGTCATTAACACTAAGCAGCCTAGTGCTATAAATAAACCCAGATAACTAACAGCTAGCATAGGATGTTCCTTATTGTTTTTGTATTAATAGTGTAGGAACAGTGTAGGAAGCTTTAAAATACAGGGGCAATACACATGACTGCAGAGCATGTGTGCATTTTTGTTGTGCAACTTAAGGTTCATAGACCTTTGGCTGTGCGTTTTTAAAGAGATAAACAGAACTAATGAAGGCTACTGAAATAACAGAAAAAACAGCTAAGAACGCATGGCGAGTGATGTTTTTGCTCTTTTTAGCCAATATCCTAAATTTTTATGATCGAGTTATTCCTAGCATTGTGATGGAGCCTATCCGCCATGAGTGGGGATTAACTGATACACAAATAGGCTGGGTAAATACAGGCTTTACCCTAATGTATGCGTTGGCAGGAATCCCTTTAGCACGTTTAGCTGATTTAGGTGTACGCAAGCATATTATGAGTGGCGGCTTGTTGCTGTGGAGTGGTTTAACTGCGTTAAACGGCATGGTCAGTGGTTTTTGGGGCTTTCTGCTGGCGCGTATTGGTATTGGTGTCGGCGAAGCAAGCTATGGTCCTGCAGCTAACTCACTTATTGCAGACTTGTTCCCTGAACATAAACGAGGGCGAGCTATGAGTCTGTTTATGCTTGGTTTGCCTATTGGATTATTGTTAGCCTTTTTTACCACGGGTTGGGTGATTGAGTTTTTTGCTAATTGGCGAGCTGCATTTTTTGTAGCTGCCATTCCAGGCGTTTTGTTGGCTATTTGTATAGCCTTTATTAATGAACCTGTACGACAAACTATCAATGAGGTGAAAAAGCAAGAATCAAGCTGGAAGCTACTAAAAGTGCCAACCCTATGGATGCTTACAGCAGCCGGCTTGTTTTATAACTTTGCCACGTACACCAACACAGCTTTTATGGTGCCATTGTTGCAGCGTCATTATTTGCTGGATATTAAACAAGCCTCTGTGTCGGTTGGTATTATTGTTGGTGTTACAGGTCTTTTGGGCTTGCCGTTGGCAGGTTTTATTGCAGATAAGCTTCATAAAAGCGTGCAAAATGGCCGTTTACTCTTTGCGGCTTTCACTATTGCGCTATCTGCACTCTTAACAGGTTGGGCACTTTATACTGATGAGCTATCCGTTATTATTTTTGTGGGTTTGTTTGCCTTGGCATGGTTCTTTGCCTATAGCTTCTACACCAGTGTTTATACTGTAATTCAAGAAATTGTGGCTGCACACCTTAGGGCAAGAGCTATGGCACTATTCTTTGCAGGCTTGTACTTGCTTGGTGGTGGGTTGGGGCCTGTTATTGCGGGGGCCTTATCAGACTTTTTTGCCAGTAATGCTATGCTGGCAGCAGGCGTTAGCGAAATGAATGAAGTATTTAAGGCGCAAGGCTTGCGTTTAGCTATGTTAGCTATTCCTTGTGGCTTTCTGTTGACCAGTTTGTGCTTAGTGTTTTCGATACGCTTTTATCCTGCGGATAAACGCCAAGCACAGCAAATGGAGAATAATTAAGTGAATATGCAAGAAAAAATCCAACACGCATTGCAGCAGCTACAACCTTCGACGTTGCAGGTTGAAGATGAAAGCCACATGCATAGCCGTGGGCAGGAAACACACTATAAGGCCATTATTGTAAGTGAAGCCTTTGCCGGACTGGGCAAGGTTAAGCGGCATCAGTTAGTTTATCAAACCTTAGCTGAGTTAATGCCACAGTTTCATGCTTTAGCCTTGCATACCTACACTGACAATGAATGGGCCGCAGCAGAAGGCGCACCTGCATCCCCTAAGTGTCGTGGTGGTAGCTTGCATGACTTAGGTAAAACCAAATAGGTTTTGGCTATAGAGTTAATAGCAAAAAGCCAGCATAAAATGCTGGCTTTTTGTATGACAACTACAGCTTAGAACTTGTAAGTTGCTTGTGCTGTAAAACCATGCGCACTGTTACGGTAAGTGGCTTTATAGCCTGGCTGTAAGTAACCAATATTACCCATGCCAGGTGCATTTACTGGTTTTTGGTCTGGACGATCAACCTTGCCTTTGTTTTCTTTGATATAGGCATAAGCAAAGTCAAAGGTTAAATCGTTAGTTGGAGACCAGCCTGCACCTAAAGTAAAGATTTTACGATCACTGACTGGAATACGTACGTTACGATATTCTGTGTTAGTTGGTGATTTATCCCACGCAAAACCTGTACGCAAAACAACTTGAGGGTTTAACTGATAAGAAGCACCTAAAGACCATGCCCAGGTATCTGACCACTCTAGTTCTTCGCCAACTATAGGACCGCCATTTTTAGGCTTGGCTTCGATAGATTTTAGACGGCTCCAGCGTGTGTAAGTAACACCGCCATGTAGAGTCCATTTATCATCCAAGCGATGAGTGATAGAGGTATCAATCATTTCTGGCATGGTGATATCTAATGTAGCTTTATGCTTGCCATTTGGTAGGAATGCACCTAACGGGCCATTAGCTAGTTTGCCATCTATTTCATACTTAATATCGCCAGATAGTTTATATTTTACTTTAGAGTGATAGGTTAATCCCCAAGTGGTATCAGGTGTGATATTGACCATTACACCCGCATTAAAACCATAGGCAATGTCATCCCCTTTAATTTTTACTTTAGAGTCACCATTTGCTAGCTGACCGCCAGCTAGTCCTGATGTGTTTAAACTATTAGTCAACTCACCTTCAATACGGTTAAGAGTAGGGCCAAAGCCTACAGAAACAATATCATTGAACTTATAAGCAATAGTTGGCTGGAAGGTAATGACGTTAACGCTGCTTTTTAAGCCATGTGAACGACCCGCAAAGTCTTTTTCATAGTCGCTGATCACACCGAAAGGTACATAGATACCTACACCAGCAGACCAGTTTTCATTAATTTGGCTTGAAAAATAACCAAAAGGCACTGTTGCAACAGGAACCATATCCCCTTTGTTACGGCCCTTTGCAGTACCACCTTTTTGCTTAATATCAACTGTGGCTTTTACTAAAGCTAAACCACCTACAATTTGGTTGCCTTCAAGTTTGCTTAAACCGGCAGGGTTGCCGAAAATTGTACTGGCATCAAGAGCAGATGAAGCGCGTCCTGCATAAGCAGTACCTGCGCTACTTGCGCTTTGTTCGTTAATCGCCAAACCATTGGCTAAGGAATAAGTTGAAGCTGTTGCCAGTGCAATAGCTAAACTGGTACGAAAAAATGGAATACGCATTTTTGTTATAACTCCAGATGTGAGAACGCAAATTGAAGCTATCAATGATTTCGTGACCAGCCAACAGAATTTAGTTAAAAAAATAAGCTTTTACTGATACAATGGTCTATAAATGTGCCGAAAAATAAAAAACAAGCATTTTTTGATCGTTTTGTCTGACAATTGCTGTACTTATTTGAAGTTATAGTCAGGCTGATAAGAGTTATTGCATTAACTCTGTCTAATATAGTGATTTGAGTTTAATTTAGATTTGATCTGTTACAGATTTATTAACAGATTAACAATAAAGGCGCTTAAAGCGCCTTTATTGTTAAATGCTATTAAAACGTTTTATATCAACTGCCAATACATCACAGGGTGCTCCTGAAAGCACGTCATTAGTAGTGGAGCCTAAAATCAGTGCTAATCCATGGCGGCCATGACTACCTACCATAATAAGGTCAACATTCTGCTCTATAGCAAATTGATGGATGGCTTGCTTGGGTTGCCCAAGCACAACATGTTTATCTGTTGCCTTAATATCAGCCAGTGGTGCTGTGAACTCATCTAGACGAGCAATGGCGCTTTGCATTTGTTGTTCTTGCAATTGTGATAAATCCATAGGAACGTCAGCGCCAAATGCAATTGCTATGGGCTCAATCACATGAATAAAAGATAGTTTGGCATTGAGTGCGCAAGCTAGCTCATACACATGTTTAAATCCATTACGCGCCTCATCAGCTAAGTCCGTTGCTACTAAAATATGTTGATAAATCATCTGATATCTCCAGTAGAGCTGATTGAATAATTAACCTTTATTGAAAATACCGAATACTGTGAAGCCGTGCAACTTTTCTATTGGCTCTAGTAACTAGCCTCCCTTTTCTCCTTCAAAGTACCCTCAAAAGCAGAACTGGTGAGTTCTACCTAATCAAACTTTAGTGTTAATTAAAACCGTCTAGAGCTTTTCTCGCTAATTTTGCGAGAGAAGATAATTGACAACTGGGTTCTTTTGCTTGAATGTGTGCTCAGAGAAATCAAACAAGCGTATGAATTTTTCTGCGATTATGTTTGAATGCTGTACGGCGAGTGTTTTTGTTCGCTTAAACACTTGATAAATAACTGCTTAGCTTCCATCAGATGGAGATCAGTTGATGATTTACGAAGGTAAAGCCATCACGGTACAAGCGCTTGAGAACGGAATTGTTGAATTAAAATTCGATCTTCAAGGCGAGTCCGTAAATAAATTCAATCGTCAAACCTTAGAAGAGCTAAACCAAGCGGTTGATGCTATTCAAAATGATAAATCTAAAAAAGCAGTGCTTGTCACTAGCGGTAAAGAGGTATTTATCGTAGGTGCTGACATTACAGAGTTTGGTGAGAACTTTAAGGCTTCAGAAGAAGATATTGCTGCTCATCTGATTAGTGTAAATGGGATTTTTAGTAAGTTTGAAGACTTAGACGTGCCAACGGCAGTCGCTATTAACGGCGTTGCCTTAGGTGGTGGTCTTGAAATGTGTTTAGCAGCGGATTACCGCGTATTAGCGGATGGTGTGAAAATCGGCTTGCCAGAAGTAAAACTGGGAATTTACCCAGGATTTGGCGGCACAGTGCGCATGCCTCGTCTAGTTGGTGCGGATAACGCCATTGAGTGGATTGCAGCAGGTAAAGAAGGGCGTAGTGAAGAATCACTAAAAATCGGTTTAGTAGATGCTGTGGTTAAGGCTGATTTACTGCGTGATGCCACTATTGACTTACTGCAGCGAGCCATTTCAGGTGAGTTGGACTGGCAGGCTAAACGTGCGCCTAAATTAGAAAAATTAAAGCTAAATGCTATGGAACAAATGATGTCGTTTGAAACGGCAAAAGGTTTTGTAGCCGGCAAAGCTGGCCCTAACTATCCTGCTCCTGTAGAAGCTATTAAAACGATTCAAAAAGCGGCTAATCTGACCCGTGATAAGGCAATCGAAGTCGAAGCTAAAGGCTTTGCCAAACTCGCCAAAACAGATGTTTGTCAAGCTTTAGTAGGCTTGTTCTTAAACGATCAAGCATTAAAACAAAAGGCCAAGCACTACGACAAAATTTCAGGTGATGTAAACCTTGCTTCAGTATTGGGTGCTGGCATTATGGGGGGGGGTATCGCCTATCAGTCAGCTCTAAAAGGCACGCCTATCTTAATGAAAGATATTCGTGAAGAGGGCATTCAAGCTGGTCTGGATGAAGCTTCAAAATTATTGGTAAAACGTCTTGAGAAAAAACGTTTAGAACCGATGGCAATGGCGCAAGCGCTAACACGTATTCGCCCAACTATGTCATATGGCGATTTTAAAAACGTCGATATTGTAGTCGAAGCTGTTGTTGAAAATCCAAAAGTTAAACAAATTGTTTTAGCCGAAGTTGAAGATCAAGTACGTGAAGACACTATCTTGGCATCTAATACCTCTACTATTTCGATTAACCTATTAGCTAAGTCGTTAAAACGCCCAGAAAACTTTGTTGGTATGCACTTTTTTAACCCTGTGCATATGATGCCATTGGTTGAAGTTATTCGTGGCGAAAAGTCTTCTGAAAAAGCGGTAGCCACTACAGTGGCTTATGCGAAAAAAATGGGCAAAAACCCTATTGTTGTAAATGATTGTCCTGGCTTTTTAGTTAATCGTGTACTTTTCCCGTACTTTGGTGGCTTTGCTCGTTTAGTGAGTTTGGGCGTTGATTTTGTACGTATTGATAAGATCATGGAAAGATTTGGTTGGCCTATGGGGCCTGCTTATTTGATGGACGTGGTTGGGATCGACACTGGACATCATGGCCGTGACGTAATGGCTGAAGGCTTTCCTGATCGTATGAAGGACGACCGTCGTACAGCAATTGATGCGCTTTATGATGCTAATCGTTTAGGTCAGAAAAACGGTAAAGGCTTCTATGTTTATGAAACAGATAAGCGCGGCAAGCCAAAAAAAGTAGTAGATGAGTCTGTTCTCGAGGTGCTAGCACCAATCGTTTATGAAAAACGTGAAGTAACAGATGAAGACATCATTAATTACATGATGATTCCTTTGTGCTTAGAAACTGTGCGTTGCCTAGAAGATGGCATTGTTGAAACCGCAGCAGAAGCAGATATGGGGTTGATTTACGGTATTGGTTTCCCACCATTCCGTGGCGGTGCATTACGTTACATTGATAGCATTGGTGTAGCTGAGTTTGTGGCACTGGCTGATAAATATGCTGATCTTGGTCCGTTATATCACCCAACTGAAAAACTGCGTGAAATGGCGAAAAACGGTAAGAAGTTTTTCAACTAATAACGGACAGGTTTAGAGCGAGAGAATAGATATGAGCTTAAATCCAAGAGATGCAGTTATTGTCGATTTCGGACGCACACCAATGGGGCGTTCTAAAGGCGGCATGCACCGTAATACACGCGCTGAAAACATGTCGGCGCACTTGATTACTAAATTGTTAGAGCGCAACACAAAGGTTGATCCGAACGAAGTTGAAGATGTTATTTGGGGTTGTGTTAACCAAACCTTAGAGCAAGGTTGGAATATTGCCCGTATGGCTTCGTTAATGACGCCAATTCCACACACCAGTTCAGCTCAAACAGTCAGCCGTCTTTGCGGTTCATCTATGAGTGCTTTGCAAACTGCGGTACAAGCCATTCAAACAGGTAATGGTGATGTATTTGTAGTGGGTGGTGTAGAGCATATGGGGCACGTAGGTATGATGCATGGTGTTGATCCTAACCCACAGCAGTCACTTTACGCTGCCAAAGCATCTGGCATGATGGGCTTAACAGCAGAATTGCTAGGTAAAATGCATGGTATTACACGTGAAGCTCAAGATAAATTTGCTTTGCGTTCACACCAGTTAGCACACAAGGCGACTATAGAAGGAAATTTCAAAGATGAAATTATCCCTATGGAAGGCTATGATGCAGACGGCAAGCTACAGATGTTCGATTACGACGAGACTATTCGTCCTGAGACAACTCTGGAAGGCTTAACAGCATTACGTCCAGCCTTTAACCCTAAAGGCGGCACTGTGACAGCCGGCTCATCATCACAAATTACGGATGGTGCATCTTGTATGATTGTGATGTCATGGGAACGTGCTAAAGCGCTGGGTATTGAACCTATGGCAGTGGTACGTGCTATGGCGGTGGCGGGTGTTGATCCTTCGATTATGGGTTACGGCCCAGTTCCTGCAACGAAAAAAGCGCTTAAACGTGCAGGTTTAAATGTTGAAGATATTGATTTCTGGGAACTTAACGAAGCCTTTGCAGCCCAGTCATTACCTGTACTGAAAGACCTTAAACTGCTTGAACAAATGGATCAAAAAGTAAACCTACATGGTGGGGCAATTGCTTTAGGCCATCCATTTGGTTGTTCTGGCGCACGTATTTCAGGCACACTATTGAACGTTATGAAACAAAATAACGGGCGCCTAGGTGTGGCTACTATGTGTATTGGCTTAGGACAAGGTATTACTACAGTATTTGAGCGAATTTAATCCTCAAAGGTAGTTGAAATCGGGGCTTTGGCCCCGATTTTTATTTTAAAAGAGAATAAAATGGCATTAGAGTTAGGCATTTATCGTCATTATAAAGGGCAGCTG
Organism: Pseudomonas sp. F1_0610; assembly: GCF_047470865.1. Classification (NCBI taxonomy): domain Bacteria; kingdom Pseudomonadati; phylum Pseudomonadota; class Gammaproteobacteria; order Pseudomonadales; family Pseudomonadaceae; genus Pseudomonas; species Pseudomonas sp. F1_0610. The sequence continues at coordinate 12,927 of NZ_JAZDRH010000031.1, read as the reverse complement.
TACCGTGTTTATGCCTTGGCAAAACATTCTGAAACAGAAGAAGTTTTTGTTTTTTATCAAACCCTGTATGGAAAATTTGACTTTTGGGTTAGACCTTTAACAATGTTTTGTGAGAAGGTAAAAATAGAGGGGCAAGAACAGCCTCGTTTTGCTTTAGTAGAAGCCTGTGATGCTCCATTTACTGAGAAAAACTAAATTTTGTAAGTGAAAAACTTGACCTTCACCAATAAGGCACTATATATAGCGCCTAATAATTCTGTAGTTCTGTTGATGTGTAGTTTAAGAGCTGCGATATCCGATTCATTTAATAGCAGGAAACGACCGAGCAATGGGTAAATCGCTGGTTATTGTGGAATCCCCGGCTAAAGCCAAGACCATCAATAAATATTTGGGTAGCCAATATGTGGTTAAATCCAGTATTGGACATATCCGAGATTTACCTACCAGTGGTGCGGCGGGTAAAAGCTCAAGCACTAGCCAAACTAAGCTTTCCGCCAAAGAAAAAGCGCAGCGTCAATTGGTAGCGCGCATGGGTATTGACCCGGAAAACGGCTGGAAGGCGCATTATGAAATTTTGCCAGGCAAAGAAAAAGTTATTGAAGAGCTACGCCGTTTAGCCAAAGATGCAGATACTATCTATCTCGCAACGGACTTGGATAGAGAAGGAGAGGCTATTGCATGGCATTTACGCGAAGCTATCGGTGGTGACGAATCACGTTATAAACGTGTTGTTTTTAATGAAATTACTAAAAAAGCCATTCAGCAAGCCTTTGCCCAACCGAGCACCTTAAATTTAGATCAAGTGGACGCTCAACAAGCACGCCGTTTTTTAGATCGTGTTGTGGGCTTTATGGTTTCCCCTTTGTTATGGAAAAAAATTGCGCGCGGCTTATCTGCAGGCCGTGTGCAATCTGTAGCAGTGAAGCTTGTAGTAGATCGTGAAAAAGAAATTCGCGCTTTTGTGCCTGAGGAGTTTTGGCAAATCTTTGCCGATTTAGGTGCAAAAAAAGAATCTGTACGCTTTGAAGTCATTAAACAAAATGATGAAAACTTCCGTCCGCTAAATCAAGCCCAAGCGGATGCAGCAGTAAGGCAGTTACAGGCCAGTAATTACAATGTTATTAAGCGTACTGATAAACCTACCAGCAGTAAGGCTTCAGCTCCTTTTATTACCTCAACGTTACAGCAAGCAGCTAGCACACGTTTAGGCTTTGGTGTAAAGAAAACTATGATGCTAGCCCAGCGTTTATACGAGGCTGGGCATATTACCTACATGCGTACTGACTCGACCAATTTATCTAGCGATGCGCTAGATATGGTACGTAATTATATTGATAGTGAATTTGGTAAGCAGTATCTGCCTGAAAAACCAAACTTTTACAGCAGTAAAGAAAATGCGCAAGAAGCGCACGAAGCCATACGTCCATCAGATGTCCAGCGTTTACCTGAAAAGCTAACCGATATGGAGCGTGATGCGCAGCGTTTGTATGAAATTATTTGGCGCCAGTTTGTAGCTTGCCAGATGACACCAGCTGAGTACTTATCGAGCAGTTTAAGTGTGCAGTCAGGTGAGTTTGAGTTGCGTGCCAAAGGACGCATCATGAAGTTTGATGGTTATACGCGCGTCTTGCCACAAAATAAAAGTGCAGAAGATGCAGTTTTGCCAGATATTAAAGAAGGGCAAGTCTTAGATTTGCTAAAACTAGATCCAGTACAGAATTTTACCAAGCCTCCTGCGCGCTACTCTGAAGCCAGTTTAGTTAAAGAGCTAGAAAAACGAGGTATTGGTCGACCATCAACCTATGCCTCGATTATTTCTACGATTCAAGACCGTGGTTATGTGGCTATTCAAAATCGACGTTTTTATGCTGAAAAGATGGGCGATATTGTTACTGAACGACTGAATGAAAGCTTCCCAGATTTAATGGATTATGGCTTTACAGCTGGAATGGAAGAGCGCCTAGACGATATTGCTCAAGGCAGCTTAGGCTGGAAGAAATTGCTAGATAGTTTCTATGGTGACTTTAAACAGAAGCTGGAAACAGCCGAAGACAGCAAAGCGGGCATGCGTGAAAACACGCCAACCTTAACTAATATTGCATGTAAAGATTGTGGCCGCCCAATGCAGATAAGAACAGCCTCAACGGGTGTATTTTTAGGTTGTTCAGGCTATGCATTACCTCCAAAAGAGCGTTGCAAAACCACAATGAATCTTGTACCTGGCGATGAAATTGCAGCAGATGATGAAGGTGAGTCAGAATCGCGCTTGTTACGCCATAAACGTCGTTGTCAGAAGTGTGGCTCGGCAATGGATGCTTATCTATTAGATGAGCACCGTAAGCTGCATATTTGCGGCAATAATCCAGACTGCGATGGTTACGAAATTGAGCAAGGCCAATTCCGTATTAAAGGATACGATGGCCCAAGCCTAGAATGCGATAAGTGCGGTAGTGATATGCAGCTAAAAACTGGCCGTTTTGGAAAGTTTTTTGGCTGCACTAATGGCGAATGCAAAAATACACGTAAACTACTGAAAAATGGCGAGGCTGCACCACCTAAGATTGATCCTGTAGCTATGCCAGAGTTGCGTTGTGAAAAAGTAGATGATACCTATGTGCTACGAGACGGTGCATCTGGGCTGTTTTTAGCGGCTAGCCAATTCCCTAAAAAACGTGAAACACGAGCACCTTTGGTATCTGAGTTGATTCCACATAAAGCAGAAATTGATCCTAAATACCACTACTTACTTTCAGCTCCACAACAAGATCCAGATGGGCAGCCTGCAGTTATTCGTTTTAGCCGCAAAACCAAAGAACAATATGTTCAATCTGAAGTAGCCGGCAAACCGACAGGTTGGCGTGCGACCTATGATGGAAAACAGTGGATTGTTGAGGATAAGCGCAAGAAATAGCAAAAAGCCACCTTAGGGTGGCTTTTTCTTAAGTTGGGTGCATGCTAGGGTTCTGTTAAACTAAACGTAAATATTGATTAGGTTATTGAAATGTCGTCTGCTTTTTTAGAAATTGTTGAGTTACCTGATGGTCGTATCGTATTGCGTCGCTCTGAAGAAGAGGGTCCGCTGGTAACCCTAACTTTTTCCAGTGAGACAAAAGAAGTGTTAAAAGAACGCTATATTGATGTTGCTAAAGCTATGTTTCATGCTGGGCTGCAAGAGGCTGGGAATCTAAATGAGGAAGACCTATTTTTAGATGAAGATGATTCTGTAGAAGAAAAACCACATCTTTTGCACTAACACGTAACATGGTTGAAAAACCCTTAGGAGCGAGCACTGTATTTTTGCCAGAGGGTAATTGGCAGACAGTTTATCAAGCGTTATGTGCTCGTTTCCCGAATATTTCTCCAGCAGTTTGGCAAGCACGTTTTCATTTTAAAAAAGTGCTAAATAGCCAGTTACAGCCCCTTTCTACTAGTACAGCGTATCAACAGGGGGCTCAAATATTTTACTTTCGTGAAGTAGATGCAGAGCCTGAAGTGCCTTTTCAAGAACAGATATTATATGAAAATGAACATCTGCTTGTGGTAGATAAACCGCATTTTTTGGTAGTTGCACCTGTAGGTATGTATGTTGAGCAGAGCTTGCTTCGACGTTTGCAACATAAAACCGGCAATGCTGATCTAGTGCCTATTCATCGGCTAGATAGAGTCACAGCTGGATTAGTATTATTCGCCAAAACCCCAATAGCACGTGATGCCTATCATGCTTTATTTCGCTCAAGGGCAGTAACAAAACGCTATCAAGCCTTGGCAAAACCTTTGCCTGATCGCCAGTTTCCTTTTAATTATTCTAGCCATATAACAAAAGGAGAGCCTTTTTTTCGTATGCGAGAAGGGATAGGCGAAGTTAACAGCGAAACACGTTTAGAAGTACTGGCTAAGATGGATAACTATTGGCATTATGCACTGTACCCAGTAACAGGTAAAAAGCACCAGTTACGCGTACATATGGCAGCTTTAGGTGCCCCTATTCTAAATGACGAGTTTTATCCTGTCATGGCAGAGCAAGAGACAACAGATTTTTCACATCCACTTAAGCTACTGGCTTCTGATTTATCTTTTTTTGATCCATTCACTAAAGAGCAGCAGCACTTTTCTACCCAGTTATCCTTGTTTTAACGACTTATGTGTTTTCAGTCAATCAATAAAAAGCCCCAAAATGAACTAACGTTTTGGGGCTTTTTATTGTGCTAGGAAGTGTCTATCTTACATAAGGAAGAAATAGCCCCATAGTGACAGAATAATGACACAGATTAGGTTAAGTACACCGCCTGCTACAATCATTTCACGCTGACGAATAGCGCCTGTCCCAAACACAATAGCATTAGGTGGTGTAGCTACAGGGAGCATAAAGGCACAAGAGGCACCGATACCTATCATCATAACAAGCACCAAAGGTGGCACTTGCATCTGCTGAGCAACACCAGCAAAAACTGGTACTAACAAGGCTGCTGAGGCCGTGTTGCTAGTAAACTCAGTTAAAATAATGATAAAGGTAACTACAGATAAAATAACAACATAAACAGGTGCATCACCAAATACGTGAGCCATCATGTTGCCAAGTTCGGCAGAAGCACCTGTGATATCTAAAATAGCGCTAAGTGTTAAGCCTCCACCAAATAAGTAAAGTACGCCCCAGTCTGTATTTTCTGAAATTTGGCGCCAATCGGTGACGCCAAATAATACCACCGCAATAGCAGCACAAAGAGCAATAAAGCTGTCAGGACTGGCAATACCAAGTGTATTTTTAATCCAAGTGCCACCAATCCAAGCGGCAGCAGTCAGCACGAAAATAATCATGGTGGTGATACGAGCAGGATTCCATGGGATGTCTTCCGTTTCAACTTGAATTCTTTGTCCTAACTTTGGCTTAAATACAAAGTAAAGGGTCAGTATCATCACGGGCAATAGAACAAGCATGATAGGTAGGCCAAACTTGAACCAGCCCACGAAATCTAAGCCCAAGTTTTTAGCTGTAATAGCGTTAGGTGGTGAGCCTACTAAGGTGCCTAGTCCGCCAATACTGGCAGAATAAGCAATACCTAATAACATAAAGACAAAGGTGCCGCGGTCTTTAGTGCTATCTAGCTGGCTAAGAATACCCATAGCTAAGGGTAGCATCATTGCAGCGGTGGCAGTATTGCTGATCCACATTGAGAGTAATGCAGTAACCCCAAAAATAGCAAAGGCTGTAACACCTAAGTGTGCACCTGATAAAGAGATTAGCCAAAACGCAATTTTCTTATCAATTTTTTGCACATGTAAAGCAGAAGCCAGAGCAAAACCACCAAAGAATAAGAAAATAATAGGGTCTGAGAAGGCTTGCAGTGCTGTTTTTGTATTAATGTCTTCAATGCCAATAGCAATAGCAACTACTGGAATTAATAGGGCTGTAATGGTGACATGAATGGCTTCTGTTAGCCACAAAATAGCAATTAATGTTAATAGCGCTATGCCACGGTTGGCTTGATCACTAAATGGTAGCGTTGAGTAGATAGTAAAAGCAGCAATAATAGCAATAGCTGTAATAATAAGACCTTTAACATATTTGCCTCGATAAACCTCAGGCAAGTCTGTAGGTTGTGGATTATTACCCATGATGAAACCCTAAATTAACCATTAAGGGGCGAAGTGTATATTGATCATAAGGGGTAAGAAACACTTCAATAGACTTTAGTCGTATAAAAATCAGTAAATTACCTGATTTTTATACGAAGTTTTATGATTTTATATTGATAATTTATCGATATTAATGACTTGGATTCTCATAAAGTTCTAATAGAGCTTTGTCTAATACAGCAGCTCCACCCCAAGGCTGGTCATGGTTAATAATAGCTACAACAGCCCATGTTTCTCCGTTTTTGTCACGCGTAAAGCCTGCAATAGCGCGCACATTACGTAAGGTGCCTGTTTTAATATGAGCTTGTCCACGAATATCTGTGTTTTTTAAGCGGCTACGCATAGTGCCGTCCATAGCAGCAATCGGCATGGAGGAAATAAACTCAGCGGCATAAGGACTTTTCCATGCAGCTTGTAGTAAAGCGCCTAACTCACGAGCGGTAACTTGCTCTTTGCGGGATAAACCAGATCCGTTTTCGATAACGAGATTGTTAGCCACGATTTTTTTATCCATTAACCACTTGGCGACCATGCGTCGAGCGGCGGCTGCGTCATCAACATCAGCACTGGTTCGGTAGTGCCGTCCAATGCTTAAGAAGACCTGCTTTGCCATGGTGTTATTACTGTATTTGTTGATATCACGAATCACTTCAGTTAAATCGGAAGAGTAGGCACGAGTCAGTAATTTTGCATCAGCAGGTACAGTAGTTAGAAGGTCTTTGCCACTAATAGTGCCCCCCATTTCAGCCCAAATGCTACGTATGACATCAGCCGCATAACTGGAATGATCGAGTAAGGCCATGTATTTTTGTGCACTACAGCCTTCGGCGAGATTGCCACTTATAGCAAGAGTGGACTTACTGCCTGTATCAAAAGATGTATAACTTAGTTTATCGGGATAAACACAGCGGCCTTTAGGCTGAAGGGTGACATAGTTTTCAATGCGTAAATTGGTTACCGGTGGTTCAGTAGTGATTTTAACGCCAGAGGCTTCTGCACGAACAATTACACGCATTGCTTTAAAGTTAATGAGTAACGAGTCTGGCTCTACTAAGTAAGGTTTGTTTTGATCTTCACCATCATCATCAAAGGCTTCTAACTGAGGTAAAACAAAATGATTTCGGTCTAGGATTAAATCGCCTTTAATATGCTGTACGCCATTGGCACGTAAGTCTCGCAGTAAAAGCCAGAGCTTCTCCATGTTTAGCTTAGGATCGCCGCCGCCTTTAACGTAGAGGTTGCCATGTAAAATACCATCACGTACTTCCCCATCAGTAAAAAACTCTGTTTTCCATTGAAAGGAAGCGCCTAATAACTCAAGTGCAGCATAGGTTGTCACAAGCTTCATGGTAGAAGCCGGATTAACAGGAACATCCGCGTTAAAATAGCGCGCTGGGGCTTGTTTGTTGGTCAAAGGGATGCTGACAAGTGAAAAAGCGCTGGGGTCAATTTTCTGGCGTGCAAGTTCTTTGCTAACCGCCTCAGGTAGTGTATTGATGCTGGCAGCCACCGCCGGCAACTGTAAAGAAAGTCCCAATAATGTATAGGAAGCCAAACGAGCAGCCGTCTTTAATGACAGGCGAGGTAATAATAATGAAAACACAACAAAATCCTCGAAAAATAAAGTGCATACCGCTGGTACTTAATAGTAAACATCTTAACTTATGCATGACAGCTTATTTAACTGCTTTCTTTGAATAAAAACTGTTAAGATGCCCCATTATTTGAGGAGAAAGTAGCATGGCTAAAAATCGTTCACGTCGTTTACGCAAAAAATTATTTGTTGACGAGTTCCAAGAGTTAGGTTTCACCGTTAAGTATAACTATGCAGATAACCTTACAGACGAGCAAATTGATACCTTTATTGTTGACTTTGTGTTGAATGTAGTAGAAGCCAACGGCATGGGCTACTTGTATGATTATAATTGTGATCGTATTTGCTTAGCAAAACGTGGTTCTGTAACTGAAGAGCAACGTAAATTAGTGGCAGATTGGTTAAGTGCTCGCACAGATATTACAGATTTAGAAATCAGTGAATTGGTTGATATTTGGTATCCTGAGACACCCGTAGTTAAAGCATAAACGAAAAGGGCGCTAATCAGCGCCCTTATCAATTTAGCTATTTTTTTCTAGATTCTCGCACGCTTCTAGTGTGTTCTCTAATAAGCAAGCGCGTGTCATAGGGCCAACGCCCCCAGGTACAGGTGTAATAAACCCTGCACGATTGACTGCCACATCAAATTCTACATCACCAATTAACTTACCACTCTCTAAGCGATTGATCCCTACATCAATAACAATTGAACCGGGTTTAATCCACTCGCCTTTCACTAATCCAGGTTTACCAACAGCAACCACTACTAAGTCAGCATTGCGTACATGGGCTTCTAAATCTTTAGTAAAACGGTGGGTCACAGTTGTAGTACAGCCTGCTAACAATAATTCAAGCGCCATAGGACGGCCTACAATATTGGAGGCACCAACAATTACAGCGTTTAAACCGTGCAAGTTCACACCTGTGGTTTGCAGTAACGCAATAATACCTTTAGGTGTGCAAGGGCGCAGTAAGGGGGTGCGTTGTGCGAGCCGACCAATATTATAAGGATGGAAACCATCAACATCTTTTTTAGGATTAATACGTTCTAATAAAAGAGAGGAGTCTAAATGTGCTGGTAGCGGTAACTGCACTAAAATACCATCAATAGTAGTATCAGTATTCAGGTTATCAATCAGTGTGAGTAATTCTTCTTGAGAAGTGCTTGCTGGCAAATCGTAAGCTTTTGAAATAAAGCCAACTTGTTCGCAATCTTTACGCTTATGCGCCACATAAACTTCAGAGGCAGGATCATTACCAACTAAAATTACCGCAAGGCCAGGGGCGCGTAAGCCTTTATTTAGGCGGTCTTGAACTTTTTGTGAGAGCGTTTGGCGCACACTTGCAGCAAGTGCTTTACCATCTATTAGTTGAGCTGTCATGAGGGCTAGTAACCGTAAAGAGTAAAACTAAGAAGTTGATTATTGTCGCATGCTTAGCGCTTGGGGCAAAGATTTAACCACCGCTTTCCTTGCTAAGAATCCTATCGTACTGATTTTTTTAAAAAAAATTAAAAAACAGTTGACGTGTTGCTTGCTTATGCATAATATACGCCCCGCTTACCAAGCACAGCCTAGAGCGCCATTTTATGGTACTTGGCAAGGCTACTACGAATCGCTGTAAAGCGCCCGTAGCTCAGCTGGATAGAGCACCCGCCTTCTAAGCGGGTGGTCGCAGGTTCGAGTCCTGCCGGGCGCGCCATAGCGTGGTGTTTGGTAAAGAGCTTTACTTATGTGGTGGGCGTAGCTCAGTTGGTAGAGCCCAGGATTGTGATTCCTGTTGTCGTGGGTTCGATCCCCATCGTCCACCCCAGATTTTGCGGAAGTGGTGAAATTGGTAGACACACCAGATTTAGGTTCTGGCGCCGCGAGGTGTGAGAGTTCGAGTCTCTCCTTCCGCACCATATTCGAATCGAAAGATTCAAGACTTGTTGATATGTCAGCAGGTTGTTGTAACCACTTAGTGGTGGGCGTAGCTCAGTTGGTAGAGCCCAGGATTGTGATTCCTGTCGTCGTGGGTTCGATCCCCATCGTCCACCCCAGATTCTGCGGAAATGGTGAAATTGGTAGACACACCAGATTTAGGTTCTGGCGCCGCGAGGTGTGAGAGTTCGAGTCTCTCTTTCCGCACCATATGTAAGTCAAAGTGACTTATAAAGCTTGAAGCCCCTCAATAGAGGGGCTTTTTTTTTGCCTTGCATCAATGAACTTTTCTAGGTTTTTCTGTGATGTATTTCGCTAAATAAAAGCACTTGTGTTTTTAAGCTTTAAAAGTTTGCTAATATATATTTTATTTGAAAGGGAATTCAAAATGAAATTTACAAGGAAAAAGCTGTTTTTATCCATTGCACTTCTTAACTTAGCTACTGTTAGTGGTTTTGTTAATGCTAAAGTCTATCTGCCAACTAGCCTAGAAGAGCCAACCTTCAGACACAAGACTGGTGATCAAGAGTTATCCCTTGACGGTGACAAAGTATTTTCTGCTACATCAGGTTTTGATATAAAAGGTGGTAATGTAACACTTAAGAATACTGAAATTCAGGCGGCCAAGAATGCTTTCTATGTGTTTACTGATGCTAGACAGCGAGCGGATGTTACACTAGACAATATTACTATTAAATATAACCCCCAAGACTTTCAAAATGCACTCAATGATGCGGGTATAGGGCTCGTTGCGCCAGATAACTCAAACAGCAAAGGTATTTTCTTGTCAACTAACGCTAGAGCGTCTGGGGGCGAAAGGGTTTTTGCAGATATTAAAAATACCAATGTAACTGTTACTGGAAATGCATTATATGCTACAGGCACTGATCTTAATGTTACAAACTCATCATTTACTAGTTTAACTGATGAGAAGATAGCTGTAATTGTTGAAGGAAATACAACAGCTGTATTAAAAAATGTAAATATAAATTCTAGAGATACAGGGTTAAGTATAGCCAATAAAAGCTTTCGTGGTGTTCCATCTACATTAGTTTGGGATGGAGGTGAAATTAATATAAATTATAAAAATAATCTTGCTAAAAATAAAAATATTTTCGGTGTTCAAGTAGCAGCTGAAGCCATAGCTGATATTAAAAACTTAAAAATTAATATTAATCGTGATAAATCCCATAGTGAAGAAAATAAAACTGCAACCTATGGTGTTGCTATTGTAACGGACCCACCTTCAGTAACAGCAAATGGAACATTAGCTACCTTAGATAATATAGACATTAAAATTAATGGATATGCTGTTGGTTCTATAGGCTTGATAGATACAGAAAGTGTAGTGAATGCAAACAATATAAATATTGAAATGAAGGCGAGTGATTCAATTGGTGCTATTGCAAGAGGCAAGCGCGCTATATTGACAATGAATAACTCTACTATACGTATGACTCAAGATGTAGCTAACCAGCATTTTTCAACTAGTGCTATTAGAGCTGATAAGGGTAGTAGTATAATTTTTAATAGCGGATTTATTATTGTAGACTCAGTTAAAGGGCGTGCATTTGATATCATAGATGAGTCTAAAGTTAGTATTTCGAATACAAAAGTAACAGCTATTAATACTGTAGGAAATATTGATCCTTTAGTTTCTATTAATGGTGGTTCGTTTGAAGCCGTTAAGAGTAGTTTAGCAACTCAGGGAGATAATCGAGTTTTATTCGCTGCTAAAGCGCAAGGAAAAGACACGGAAAGTAATAAAGTAAATAGTATTAAACTTTCGGAAGTTGTTGCTTCAGTAGAAGGTAAAAACTCTAAATATCTACAAACAGGCTATCAGAGCAAAACAAGTTTTGTAGTTGAAAACTCAACGTTTAGTGGAGCTGAACGTGGCTTTGAAAGCTCCTCAGATGCTGAAAATAACATAGATTTTTCGGGGTCTAATTTAGCAGCAATAAACGAGATGTTTTATGTTCGAAATGCAAAGTATAATGTTAATCTAAATAATTCTAAAGTTATTAGTGGTGACTATTTAATTAAAACAGTTGATAAGGCTGGAGAGATTAACTTAGTTTCTAACAATTCTCGCTTGGAAGGAAAGGTATCCAAATTTACAGGGTCAGGTAGTGTATTAGGTAAAACTAATATAACAATGACAGATAGCGAATGGGTTACGGATTCTGGATCGAATCTTGATAAGCTAACATTAGATAACTCAAATATTAAATTCAAAACAGCTCAGCCAGGTAATATTCTTGAGATTAACCAGCTCTCTAGCACTAACTCCTTTATAGAGTTGAATACTGTATTTGGCGATGATTCATCATTAACAGATAAAATTATCATTAATGGCTCAGCTAAAGGGCAGACTGGGCTTAAATTTGTTAATGCTGGTGGAGCCGGTGCTAGTACGAAAAATGGCATTCTAGTGGTAGATGCTATAAATAATGCTACAACAGATGCTGATGCTTTTTATTTACATCAAGGTTCAACAGGATATCGCGCGGCTACTGGATCCAAAGAAGCCTCCATTGCTGTAGGTGCCTATGATTATTTCTTAATACGCGGAGCTGATCAAAGTAAGAATGAATCTAACTGGTATCTCTCCTCGGTTAAAAATCCGGATATTATTCCACCAGTAGATCCAGACGATGAAATTGAGTATCGTCCAGAAGTAGGTGGTTATTTGGCTAATTTGCAATTAGCCACAAGGTTACAACGTCATAAGTGGCAGGATCGCCGCGGTCAAACACTCAATCAAGACGCTGATTCTATCGCTTGGATTAGAGTTCAAGCTGATAAGTCATCCTTTAATGATCAGTTTGGCTCGAAGCGACGTACAACGAGTGAGCTTATTCACTTTGGTACTGATGTCTGGCGCCATGCTATGAGTGATGGAAGTCGTTTGGATATTGGTGTTATGGGGCTGCTAGGCAAAGGCGAAACCAAAACCCACAATAGCCATACTAAAGCGAAGTCCTCTTTAGATAGTTATAACTTTGGTGCCTATCTAACATGGCAGCAAACACCAAATCAGCACACAGGTGGCTATCTAGATTCATGGCTAATGTACGGTACAGTAGATAACAAGGTTAAAGGTGATGGGTTAGCATCAGAAAGCTATAAAACAAAAGCCTATTCAGCCTCTCTTGAGGGCGGCTATACAGTTGCGCTGAACCAGCATCAAACTTGGTATTTGCAACCACAGGCGCAGCTTATTTGGTCAGGATATAACGCTGGTCATCACACAGAAAATAGTAATACTCAGGTGAAGTGGAAGTCTGACAATCAATTAACAACCCGTTTAGGAACGCGTTTGTTAGCTGATTTTGAAACGGGTTCTGGGGTTAAAATGCAACCCTTTGTTGAGGCTAACTATTGGAACTATTCAAATAATAGTAAAATGATTTTTGATAAGGACAAGGTCAAAGATAAGGCACCAACTAATGCTGTTGAATTATCCCTTGGCTTACAAGCTAGCACCCAGAATAACATTGATATTTGGACGCGCTTGTCTGTTGAAAAGGGAAATCATCAGTATAGGCATATTAATGGTCAGCTTGGTGTAACTTATCACTGGTAAATATAATAGTATAATCTGTTTTTCTTAAATCTCACTTCTTTTGAGGTGAGATTTAAGATACTTACACTGTAATTAATTAAAGCAACTGCCTTAAATTAGTTGGTAACTGTTTGGCTAGAATAAATGAGTAAATTTTTATTTTAGCTGGTCTGTTAAATATATAATAAATTTTAAATTATTAATTTAGG